>NZ_BAAIHC010000004.1:0-272363 GCF_054652575.1 Silvimonas sp. JCM 19000
TGGACCCACCCCTTAAAGCCGTGGGCCCCAGCGCTACAGCTCGCTATGCGGCTTTGGAGTTGCACTTAACCACAGAAAAAAAGTGGCATAGCAAAGCGATGCGCCTTGCCATGCCACTTTGAGGGGTGGGTCCAGACCCACCCTCTGCCAGTCTCAGTGAGTTTTAGCGTCGTTACTGCAACGGTTTGCCGGTCAGGTCAAACACCAGCACTTCGGCGTTGTCGCCGTCGCTGACGCTCACCTTGGGTTCGCCGGTCAGCATGGCTGCATCGCCCGCCTGCAGCGCTTTGCCATTGACGCTAACCTTGCCGCGCGCCACGTGGATATATGCGATGCGGCCCATTTGCAGCGGCAGTTCCGCGGCCTCGGCGCCATCAAACAAACCGGCATACAAGCGCACATCCTGATGCAACTTGACCGAACCTTCTGCGGCATCCGGGCTGGCCACCAGGCGCAACTTGCCGCGCTTGTCGGCTTCGCTAAAAGTCTTTTCCTCATACGAAGCATCAACGGCCGCATCCGGAATAATCCAGATCTGCAAAAAGTGCACCGGGTTGGTGGTGGACGGGTTGTATTCCGAATGGGTGACGCCATGACCGGCGCTCATGCGCTGCACGCTACCTGGCTTGATAATCGAGCCGTTACCCATGCTGTCTTTATGTTCGAGTTCGCCTTCCAGCACATAGCTGATGATGTCCATGTGTTGATGCGAATGCTTGCCAAAGCCTTGTCCGGCCGACACGCGATCTTCGTTGATCACGCGCAACGGGCCAAAATGCACATGCTTCGGGTCGTGATAGTTAGCGAACGAAAAGCTATGCCAGCTATCCAGCCAACCATGGTTGGCGTGACCGCGTTCTGTGGCAGGGCGAATGGTGATCATGCTGCTTCTCCTTCAGTGGATTTCAACGATGAAGCGATTATAGGCTGGCGTTTTCCGGCTTGATATTAGAAAATATGCGACAAGTTGTTCAAAAAATCGATATTAGAAAACGGGGTGCAAAATGCTGCGGTTAAGCCTGGAAGCGTTGGAGATTCTTGACGCAATTGCCCGCAAAGGCAGCTTTGCGGCCGCCGCAGAAGAAGTACACCGCGTGCCGTCCGCCGTGACCTATGTGATCAAGAAGATCGAAGACGAGATGGGGGTCAATTTATTTGATCGATCCGGCCACCGGGCCAGACTGACGCCGGCGGGCGAAACCTTGCTGGAAGAAGGTCGGCATTTGCTGCGAGCGGCTGGCGATCTGGAATATCGGGTCAAGCGCGTCGCCACCGGCTGGGAGCCCGAACTGCGCATCGCCGTCGATACCATGATTCCGCTGAGCCTGCTGCACCCGTGGATACACGAATTTGATCAGTTGCAATCGGGCACGCGGCTGCGCTTCTTGCATGAAGCCTTGGGCGGGATGTGGGATTCATTAATCGACCATCGCGCCGATCTGGCCATAGGCGTGCCGATTGAAGGCCCACATGGTGGCGGCTACAGCACCGTGCCGCTAGGTGATGTTGATTTTGTGTTTGTGGTGGCCCCCAACCATCCGCTGGCTGATGTGCCCGACCCGCTGCCCACCGCCTTGATCCAGCAACATCGAGTGGTGGCGATTGCCGACAGTTCGCGCGCTTCGTTGCCGCGCACCGTGCATATCCTGTATGGCCAGGAAACGCTGACCGTACCTGATGTCAACGCCAAGCTGGCGGCGCAGCTGGCAGGCCTGGGCTGCGGATATATTCCGCGTTGTCTGGCGCGGCCGCATATCGAGGCCGGTTGGCTGGTGGAAAAACACCCGCAAGAGCCGCGTAACTCACCGCGCTTTTATGCCGCCTGGCGCAATGCCGGCGGCGGCAAGGCGCTGAAATGGTGGTGCAGCAAAGTGGAAAACGAACGCCGCATCGACGACTGGCTGGCCGGACGCGTGTTGCTGCCCAGTCGTTAGGCCATAGCCGCTGGACCAAAAAAAACCCACCGTGCGGTGGGTTTTTGCAGCTGTTGAGGCCGGGCCAGTTATTGCTTGGCGGCTTCAACCGGGATAACCAGATGCACTTCGTCCGAAATAGCCGGGACGAAGGTGGTCATGCCAAAGTCGCTACGCTTGATGGTGCCGGAGGCTTCCGCGCCGCAGACAAATTTCTTCAGCATCGGGTGGTCGCCGCAACGGAACTGGCTCACCGACAGGGTCAGCGGCTTGGTCACGCCCAGCAGGGTGAAGTTGCCGTCCACCGAAGTCAGCTTGTCGCCGTCAAACTTGAACGAGGTAGCCTTGAAAGTCATGGTCGGGAATTTTTCAACGTTGAAAAAATCCGGTGACTTCAGATGCTTGTCGCGTGCGGCCCAATGGGTATCCAGGCTGTTGGCGTCGATAGTGATGTCGGCGCTACCGGTTTTCTTTTCGGCATCGATCACGATGGTGCCGTCGACCTTGGCGAAGGTACCGCGCTGGATGGAGTAGCCAAAGTGGCTGACTTCAAAGTACGGCTGGGAATGCGAGCCATCTACCACCAGCGTGGTCGGAGCAGCAAAAGCGGCAGAAGCGAGGCCGGCCAACAGCACGGCGGCGAGTTTCAGTTTCATTGAGGTTTCTCCTGGAAAAAATATAAGACGCTTATAAGGGTGTAGCGAACGACGCGGTATCAGCCGGGCTTGCCAGCCAGTACCAGTTTGAATTTGACGGTGACTTCATCGGCCACGGTACCGGTATCGGCCCAATCGCCATCACCGATCTTGAATTGCAGACGCTGGATAGGAAAACTGCCTTCCACATCGGTATTGGCGCCATCGGCTTTGGAGGTCAGCGTGGCGGTCACGTCGCGGGTGATGCCTTTGATGGTGAGCTTGCCCTTGGCTTCGAACTTGCCACCGCCCACCGCCTTGACCGAGCTGGCCACAAAGGTGGCTTTGGGCGTGGCGCTGGTGTTAAACCAGTCCTTGCCTTGCGTGGTCTTGTTGCCATCGGCGCTGCCGACGTCAATGCTGGTCAGGTCGACCGTGATATTGGCCTGGGTTTTTTCCGGCTTGGCCGGATCAAAATCCACTTTGGCGTCAAAGCGCTTGAAGCTGCCTTCCACCGGCACATTCATTTGCTTGAAGGCAAAGCCGATCTTGCTTTGCGCTGGCACCAGCGTCTGTGCGGCAAGTGCGGGTACTGCAGCGAACATCAGGCCAGCGGTGGCCAGCAATGCGGCAAGCTTACGTGTCTTCATATTCAACTCCAGATTAAGGCAGCACTGCGCGGGGAGGCGCAGCGGCCTGGATAGCAGAGATTGCTGATTTCAATCATCAATGTTTGCCCGGCAACATGCGGCGCAGGGTTTCGTCACGGTCAATCACATGGTGTTTGAGCGCGCCAGCCACATGCAGGCCCACCACGGCGGCCAGTATCCAGGCCAACACCACGTGCGCGGTCTCCAGTACTTCGCCCAGATCATGGTTGACCGGCACCCAGTTGGGCAGCGGTAGCACGCCGTACAGCACCACCGGAATACCCTTGGCCGAACTCATGGCCCAGCCCACCAGCGGCAACACAATCATCAACAGATAGAGTGAATGGTGCACAGCGGCAGCCAGTACCCGTTGCCAGCGCGGCTGGCTGGCCAGCGGGTCAGGCGTACCTTTGGCTTTGCGATAGCCCAGTCGGATACAGGCGAGGATTAATACGCTGATGCCCAGCCATTTGTGATAGCTGTACAACTTGAATTTGAGCGGCGACAAGGGCAAGTCGTCGAGATAGAGCGCCAGGATAAATGCAGCGACGATCAGCAGCGCGATCAGCCAGTGCAGCGTTTTTTGCATACCGTCGTAACGCAGTCGCGCCATCGCAGTATTCCTTGTAATGGGTTGTGTCAATCAGCCAGCACTATAGTCGGCTGTCGGGCAAGCTATCTAGCGAAAAGTTCTGCTCAACTCCTTCAGAATTTTTAAATAAATGCGGCAAAGCGCCGTTTATAAGGCGAAACAGCGCGGCAATCTACTGCCTTAATACCGAGGCCAGCACCGCTTTGCGCCTGCGTTTGCAGCATACGCCGCGGTATGTTGCGATTTTTTGCGCAATCTGTAGCGGGCGTTTGCCGCCCACTCCGGTACAATCTGCCGCCGTATTCGCGCTCACGCGTTACGTCACTGGACCGGATATCACAGCAAAAACAGGAGATTGCACCTTGGACGAGATGGAAAAATTCATCGGCGGGTTTCGTCGCTTCCAGCACAAGTACTTCGGCCGGGAGAGCAATAGCAATCTGTTCGACCAACTCAAGCGCGGCCAGAGCCCCAAGACACTGGTGATTGGTTGTTCGGACAGCCGCGTTGACCCGGCTATCGTCACCGATTGCGACCCGGGCGACCTGTTTGTGGTGCGCAACGTGGCTAACCTGGTACCGCCCTACGAAAAAGACGGCACCTTCCACGGTGTGTCTTCGGCCATCGAATTTGCCGTGTGCGACCTGAATGTGCAGCAAATCCTTGTGTTGGGTCATTCGTCCTGTGGTGGGATTGGCGCGCTGATGAAAGGCTATGCCGCCAAGACCGATGCCAACTTTGTCGGGCGCTGGATGCGCATTGCGGAAACCGCGCGCGAAAAAGTGCTGGCCGAGATGACCGCAAAGCCGCTGGCTGATCAGCTCAAGGCCGCTGAAATGGGCAGTATTGCGGTGTCGATCGACAATCTGCTGACCTTTCCGTTTATTGCCGACCGTGTGCAGCAAGGCACGCTGCAATTGATAGGCTGGTATTTCGATATCGAACTGGGCGAATTGCATCAGCTTGACCACGGCAAGCGCGAATTTCATTCGCTGGTTGAGCCGCTGGAAGAATAATCCCCAGACCGCAGTCGCAAAAGAACGCCGCAGCAATGCGGCGTTTTTTTGTGGTTCAGCCCGCATTGCCCGGCCAGAAGTGACTATCTGGCAACGCCCGCGCGCCAAAAATGGCCTGACCGACGCGGACCACGGTGGCGCCTTCTTCCACCGCAATCTCGTAATCGCCCGACATGCCCATCGAGAGCTCCTGTAGTCCGGCCTGGTTGGGCACTTGCTCACGCAGCTGGTCGCGCAACTGGCGCAATAACACAAAGCAGGCGCGCACCTGCTGCGGATCGCTGGATAACACCGCCAGCGTCATCAAGCCGCGCACGCGCAGGGTGGGCCAGGCACTCAGTTCGCGCACAAACGCAGCGGCATCGGCCGGGGCCAGACCGTATTTGCTGGCCTCGCCCGAGGTGTTGATCTGCACATAGACATCGAGCTGCCGGTCCAGCGGCTGCAGATGCCGGTGCAGCGTTTCCGCCACCCGAAAGCTGTCCAGCGCCTGGAACTCGCAAGCGTGCTGCGCCACCCAGCGGGCTTTGTTGGTCTGCAGATGGCCGATGACTGACCAGCGTAAATCGGCCAGATCGGCCAGCGCGGCCTGCTTGCGCGTGGCTTCCTGCACCTTGTTCTCGCCCAGCTCGCGGCAGCCAGCGGCATAGGCAATGCGGATTTCAGCTTCGGATTTGGTTTTGCTGACGGGCAACAAGCGCACTTCTGCCGGATTGCGTCCGACGCGCTGGCAGGCGGCAGCGATGCGGGCGCGGACTGCGGCCAGATTGCGTTGGTAATCAGCGATGCCATGTGGCGCCGGATAGCGTGGGTCAAGCAGAACGCTGGCGCTTTCGGCCGCTGGTTGAGGCGTGGGGGGCGAGTGGGGCATGGGGCAGACTCCGGTTGAAAAGCGCGCTGGGCGTATTCCCAAAAATTGATGCGCGCTGCAGCAAACAACTGCGATGTGCTATCGTGCCAGTCCAATGTGTACTTTGTCATAGGTCAAAAGTGGAATTGACAGGCAAAACCGCCGCCGAGATTTTTGATTGCATCCGTCTGCACGCCCAGTCCGGCCAGCTTGCGGCTGGCCAGAGCCTGCCGCCGCTGCGCGATCTGGCCAGCGCGCTGGGCGTCAACCGCAATACGGTCGCCGCGGCCTACAAGCGGCTGACCAGCGCGGGCATCACCGAAACCCGGGGGCGGCTGGGGACGGTCATCCGTGCACAGAACACATTACGCGAACAAGAGGGCGCTGCGCCGGCATCGCCCTTGACCGATCTGGCGAGCGGTAATCCCGCGGCGGCGTGGCTGCCTGATCTGGCCACGGTACTGGCCCAGCAAACCCGCCCACCGCATTTGTACGGCGAAACCACCTTGCATGCCGGTCTGGCTGAGCAGGCGCGGGCCTGGCTGGCGCCGGATTGCCCGGCGGTGACGCATCTGCAGGTCACCCATGGCGCGGTCGATGCCATTGAGCGCTTGCTCGAAGCGCATCTGGTCGCGGGCGATACGGTGGCGGTCGAAGACCCGTGTTTTATCACCAGCATCAACACCTTGTGTGTGGCGGGTTTGCAGGCGCTGGGGGTGGCGGTGGATCAGGAGGGCATGCGCGCGGACGCGCTTGAAGCGGCCCTTGCGGCGGGCGCCCGCGCCGTCATCATCACGCCCCGCGCCCACAATCCCACCGGCTACAGCATCAGCCGGCAACGTGCGCTGGCTTTGCGTCAGGTGTTGGCGCGCTATCCGCATGTGCTGGTGATTCTGGATGACCACTTTGCCTTGCTGGCGCGTACGCCGTATTACTCGGTGCTGCCTGCGGCCACCCTGCATTGGGCCTTGGTGCGCTCCCTGTCGAAGGCGCTGGGCCCGGATTTGCGCCTGGCCGTGCTGGCGTGCGATGCGCAAACTGCCGCGCGCTTGCAAACCCGGTTGGCGCCGGGCACGCAGTGGGTCAGCCATCTGTTGCAAGGGGTGGCGCATACCTGCCTGAGCGATGTGACGATACGCGCCCGCATTGCCGCCGCAGCCGCCGATTACATGCGGCGGCGTGATGCGCTGCTGAGCGCGCTGGCGGCGTCGGGCATCGCCACGGCCGCGCCGGGTGATGGCCTGAATGTGTGGCTGCCGCTGGCACGGCCCGGTTTGGCGATTGCCCATGCCATGGCCCGGCTTGGCTGGCTGCTGCGCAGTGGCGAGGCGTTTTCAGTGCAGCACACCGTGCCTGGTTTGCGCATCACCATTGCCGAGCTGGAACCCGCGCAATTGCAGCGCCTGCTACCGGATTTGCAGCGTTGCCTGGCTTGACCGGCGCGACCCATTCCCGATGCGGGCGTGTATCCATGCCCGCGCTCGGACCCCGAGCGGTTATCCCCGCTCTTATTGCTGTAAAGGAGTTTGTGTAATGTCTAGCAAAGCTGTGTTTTTCCACGCCGGTTGCCCGGTATGTATCGAAGCTGAACAGCAAGTGGCCAGCGCCCTTGATCCGGCCCGGTTTGACGTAGAAATTGTGCATCTGGGCACCGACAAATCGCGCCTTGAAGAAGCCGCCGCCCTCGGTGTGAAGTCGGTGCCGGTGCTGGTGATCGATGGCTTGCCGTTCCATATCAATTACGGCGCGGCGCTGGACGACCTGCGCTAAGCGCGGCGGTTAAACCTACGCCAACAAAAAGGCAGCCTGCAGGCTGCCCTTTTTGCGTATGCGCGGATGCGGCTTAGTCTGCAGCCACCGATTCAGCCAGCGGCGGCAGTTCAAACAATTCCCGCAATTTGTGCGCCACAGCGGCCTCGGAATTACGTCCGATGCGCGGCACATCGGGCAGCGTTTCCATCAAGCGCGGCGCGGCATTGCCCATCATGAACGGATGGCCAGCCGTCTTCAGCAAGAAGATATCGTTCAGCCCATCGCCAAACGCAACGCAATCGGCTGCCGGCAACTGCAGTTCATCCAGCACTACTTGCAGCGCATGACCTTTCGATACGGTGGGCGCCATCACTTCCAGACAGTCCGGCATTGAGAACGTGATATAGAGCGTGTCGCCAAAGCGCTCCAGCAACCGGGCTTCCAGATCGAGCAGATGTTCGTGTTCGCCGATGTACAGCACCTTGGCGATGCCTTCGCCGCTGTGGTTTTTCAGGTCGACCACATCAAACGTAAAACCGGAGTCCTGGTGCAGATCAGCCAGCCAGTCCAGATGCCGGTCGGCCAGCCAGGTTTCGTCTTGATAGGCGTTGAGGTGGGTGCCCGCCGAAAACTCCGGCTGCAGCAACTGGCGCGCCATGGCCGGATCGATATCTTCTTTGTGCATCAGGCGGTTATCAGGATCATGCACGCGCGCACCGTTGGAGGTGACCAGCCAGGCGCGGATGCCGAGCACGTCGCGGATGCCTTTGACATCACAGTAATGGCGCCCTGTGGCCAACACGATAGGCACGCCGCGCGCTTGCAGCTCGCGCAGGGTGGTGGCGGTGAACTGATCGACCGTGTGGTCGGCATCCAGCAAAGTGCCGTCAAGGTCGGACGCGATTACCTGATACATAAAGCCATCCTTTTGCGTAAAAGCGGATTCTAAGCCAAACGCCCGCTTCGATCGACCTTGACGATTGCCTTGACCTGGCTCAATAAACCGTTACGCGGCATCCATGAGGAAATCTTGATGTTCCAGGTCTAGACTGGCGCATGGGTCACGCAAGGAAACTCGGCTAATGCCATTGTCCAGTGCCGCAGGCGATGTCAACGCGCATTATCTGCAACGTCTTAACGAGGTTGCCGACCAGCGCGAAGTGCGCGCCAACCGTGATATTTATGCCGAGTCGGGCATGAAACTGCTGGCGGCCGGGGCGCGGGTGGACCGCAGCACCAGCGACCGCCTGCTAATGCACAAGCTGCGCCAGCCACTGGAGCAATCGCTGAAGATAGGCGATGCGGTAGATGCCAGAACATTGTCGCAACTGGCCGATCAGGTGCGCCAGCAAACGCCGACGCTGGCGCGTTTGCTGGCGTCATCCGATCTGGTTGAACGCTTTGCCGCCTTCGGCTTCAGTGACACGGTGCGCGGCGTGCTGACCGTAATGCATGGCGCGGATGGCAAATCGTTGCAGCACGCCATCCTTACCGGTTTGCTGGCGACCGGCCTGGCGCAACGGCTGCAACTGGATAAGGAAGCGATCACCGCGCTGGCATGGGCCGGCTTGCTGCATGACGCGGGTGAGCTGTATCTGTCGCCGCACTACCAACAGCCCGGGTATGCCCTGAAGCTGGCAGATTGGCGCCAGTTGTCGGCGCATCCCGTCATCGGCTATCGCCTGGCCAAAAGCGTGTGTGGTTTCTCCGAAGCCGCCGCCACAGCCATCTTTGTGCATCACGAACGCTATAACGGCCATGGCTACCCGGGCGGCATCCGCCTGCAAAGCATGACCGGCGAGGTACTGGCAGTGGCCGAGGTCATCACCTCCTTATCAGCGCGTGATCATCCGCTGCAACGAGCCGAAGTTGCCCTCAAGCTGGTACCGGGCGAGTTCAGTCCGGCGCTGATGACCAGCGTGTCGATGGCGCTGAATGAGGTAAAGGATGATTCGATACCGATATCGCTGGAGCTGACGCTGGCTGATATTGCTGCGGTGCAGGCGCGTTTGCGCGAGGCGGAATTGCTGTTCAAGGCCTGTGAAGACGTGCCCGGCCTGCATGCGGGTGATCAGGTAGAAAAGCTGTATTTGCGCAGTCGCGCACGCCTGCTCAGCCTGGTGCAAGCGATGTCCAGCACCGGGCTGGGCAGTATCAATACTGACGCGGCCTGGCATGACACGCCGCAATGGCTGCGCTTTGAGATGGGGCTGATCCTGAACGAGATTCGCTGGCGACTGCGCGCGCTGGCCAGAGACATCGCCATGCGCGCGCATTTGTTGCCCGATCTGGCCGGCGACGCGCTGGCACCGGTGGTGCAAGCGCTCGACCGGCCCTGATGCCGCGGGCTCAGGCGAGGGTGGGGTAGTCGGTGTAGCCGTGTTCCGCGCCACCGTAGAAGGTGGATTGGTCCGGCGTATTCAATGCGGCCCCTTGGGCAAACCGCTCGGCCAGATCCGGATTGGCGATATACAGCCGACCATAGCCGATTGCATCTGCCTGGCCGGACTTGATCCGCGCGTCGCCCTTGGCGGCGTCGTAGCCACCGGTGGTGATGATGGCGCCCTTGTATGCCTCGCGCAGCGCATTGCGGAAGTCATCGCTCATGGGCTGGCCGCCCACCCAATCCGGCTCGGCGATATGCAAAAAAGCCACGCCACGCTGGCTGAACTCACGCGCCAGATACAGCGTCATTGCTTCGGCCTGGCTGTCCACCATATCGTGCGCCGGAAAATTGGGCGACAGCCGCACACCCACCTTGTCCGCGCCATACACGCCGATCACGCCATCGATGACTTCCAGCAACAGACGCGCGCGGTTTTCCTGGCTGCCACCGTAGTTGTCGCTGCGTTGATTAATCCCGTCGGCCAGGAATTGATGCAGCAGATAACCATTGGCCGAATGGACTTCAATAAAGTCGAAACCGGCGTTTTTGGCGCGTTTGGCCGCGGCCACATAATCGGCCACGATGCCCGGCAGTTCAGCCGTTTCCAGCGCACGCGGCGGGCTGCACGGATCGTTGCCCGCAGAGCCATCCGGGAACACCACAAAAGTTTGCGATTTGACCGCCTGGATGGCGCTCGGCGCCACCGGCGCGGCACCGTCTTGCTGCAGCAACTTGTTCGAGATCCGACCCACGTGCCACATCTGCAGCGCAATCTTGCCGCCTTTGGCATGCACGGCATCGACTACTTTTTTCCAGCCTGCTTCTTGCGCATCGGTATAGATACCCGGCGTCCAGGCATAGCCCTGGCCCTGGCGCGAAATCTGGGTGGCTTCCGAGATGATTACGCCAGCGCTGGCACGTTGTGCGTAATAGGTGGCATTAAGTTCGGTGGGTACATCGCCGGGCTGGCTGGCGCGGGAGCGGGTCAGCGGGGCCATGACCAGGCGGTTGTTAAGGGTGGTGTTGCCGATCTTGAACGGCGTAAGCAGTTTGTCCAGCGACATGCGTGGTCTCCCGAGGGTTGGGTGGGGTAGAGATCGGATGCTCGTTACTGCGACCGCGCCCGGGGTGCCGAGTGCAATCGCGTGTAAAACAGATTTTTGCTACGGCCGCGCGGGACCGTTTGAGCAAGATGGGGCAGGGGTCGTCAAATACTAGACCAGTCGTCTAAGTTTTTCTCGCGGCATGAGCTGCGCAACCCGGCGCGGGCACATAAAAGAAAACCGGGCCTGCATCTGCAAGGCCCGGTTTGGGGAGTAGGTTCAGGGCGTCAGCAACTGGCGCGTGATCACCATGGCGGTGTCCAGCCCTTGCGCGTCACGACGCAGTTTGGTCATCAGGCTGGCGCCCAGCCAGAACTCATACAAGGCCAAAGCCAGCAAAGGCGCGGGTTGTACACGACTGATGCTGCCGTCTTGCTGGCCTTGTTCCACCGTGCGGGTGATGGCGGCGACAATGATTTCCGCGCCGTTTTGCAAAGCCGCGCGCATGGTATCGGACAAATCCGCCACCTCGGCTGCCAGTTTCACCACCAGACAGGGCACCGAGGCGCCGCATGAGCGCTGATGCCAGCCGCTAAAGAAACCAAGCACGCGTTCATACGGCGAGCCGTCGACCGCGTTGAGGCGCTGCTTGAGTTCTTCGGTGTAATTGGCGAAATACCGTTCCAGCAAGGCCACGCCAAACGCTTCTTTGGAGACAAAGTAGTGATAGAACGAACCCTTGGGTACGTCGGCAGCGGACAGGATTTCTGCCAGACCGACCGCGGCAAAACCCTTGCCCAGGATGATCTGTTCGCCCGTGGCCAACAGATGTTCGCGAGTATCTTCAAAGCGCTTTTTTACCATGCGCGGCATTCCAGTGAAATCTAAAAGACCCTGCGGGCAGGGCGCGTAACGATAGCGGAAACTGCGTAATTATTGCAATTGGCAAATATCCAGCAACGGCGCGCCCGCCACATTTATTGCCCGGCTTGCAGCGCCTTGCTGACAATTTCAAAGGTGTCCGACGACAAGCCCGGTTCGCGCGCAATGCGTTCCAGCTCGGCTTTCATCAGTGCGCGACGGCCCGGCTCCAGCCGCGTCCAGCGGTTGAAACACGCAGCCATCCGCGCTGCGATTTGCGGATTAAGCTTGTCCAGTTGCAACACCCGGTCGGCGGCAAAGGCGTAGCCATAGCCATCGGCCGCATGGAACGCCACCAGATTGGAATGGCAGAACGCACCGATCAGCGAGCGCACCTTGTTCGGGTTGGTAATGGCAAAGGCCGGGTGTTCCATCAGCTTTTGCACCCGGCTCAGCGTGCCCGGACGGTCGCTCAGCGCTTGCAGCGCAAACCATTTGTCCATCACCAGCGCGTCGTCCTGCCACATGGTGGCGAAGTCTTCCAGCCAGGTTTCGGCGCCGTCGCGCTGGATCAGCGCTTTGAGCGCGGCCAGACGGTCGGTCATATTGTCGGCGCGACGATACTGGTTGCTCAGCAGTTCGGCCATCATCGGCTCGTCCAGCTCGGCCAGATAGCTCAGGCACACATTCTGCAGACTACGCCGTCCGGCTTCCTCGGCGCTGTAGCGATAGGGCGCGCCAGTGTGGTGTTTCTGATAAGCCGCAAACAGTTGCGAGCGCAGCTCACGCGCCAGCGATTGTTGCAGGCCGTGGTGCACCGCGTGCAGACGGGCCGGATCAACGTCGCTGAGCGCTTCAAACAGATAGTTCTCGCTGGGCAGTTCCAGCATCAACGCCACTAGCGCCGGATCCAGCCGGTCTTGCGTCAGCAGGCGCGCAAATGCCGCCACCAGTTGTTCCGGTGCTTGCGGCTTGCCTTCGCTGCGATACAACTGCAGCAGCAGGCGCACCAGATAGGTATTGCCGGCTTCCCAACGCGCAAACGGATCGGTGTCGTGTGCAATCAGGAACACCAGTTCGTCGTCGGTATACGGATAGTCCAGCTTCACCGGCGCGGAGAAATCGCGTAGCAACGACGGCACCGGTTTGCTGCTGATGCCGGTGAACACATAGCTTTGCTCGGCTTCACGTACATGCAGCACGCGGCTGGTCAGCGGCTCGGCCGGGGCGTCTTCGCCTTGCAGAACCAGCTTGAGTTCAGCGCCAGATGGGTCAAGCAAGCCCATCGCCAGCGGAATGTGATAAGGCAGTTTTTCTGGCTGGCCCGGCGTCGGCGGGGCCGACTGGCGCACGTTCAGGGTAAAGGTTTGTGCGGTCGCGTCGTAGATGCCTTCCACATGCAGTTCCGGCGTACCGGACTGGCTATACCAGCGCTTGAACTGGGTCAGATCAAACTGGTTGGCATCCTGCATGGCATTGGCAAAGTCGTCGCACGTCACCGCCTGGCCATCGTGGCGCTTGAAGTACAGATCCATGCCTTTGCGAAAGCCATCGCGGCCGACCAGCGTCTGGTACATGCGGACGACTTCGGAGCCCTTCTCATACACCGTCGCGGTATAGAAGTTATTGATTTCGAGATACGAATCGGGGCGGATCGGGTGCGCTTGCGGGCCGGCATCTTCCGGAAACTGGCGTTCACGCAGCACGCGCACATTGGAAATCCGTTGCACGGCGCGGCTGCCGATATCGCTGGAGAATTCCTGATCGCGAAAAACGGTCAGGCCTTCCTTGAGCGACAGCTGGAACCAGTCGCGGCAAGTCACGCGGTTGCCGGTCCAGTTGTGAAAATATTCGTGGCCGACCACGGCTTCGATGCCGTCAAAGTCAACGTCGGTGGCGGTTTCGGGCTTGGCCAACACATATTTGGTGTTGAAGATGTTCAGGCCCTTGTTCTCCATCGCGCCCATATTGAAGTCGGATACGGCCACGATCATATAGGTATCGAGGTCGTATTCCAGGCCAAAGCGTTCTTCGTCCCATTTCATGGCGGCTTTGGCCGAGGCCAGCGCGTGATGGCATTTGTCTTGTTCGCCCGGCTCAACCCAGACTTCGACATTGACGGTTTTGCCACTGGCCGTGGTGTGGCGATCGGCCAGCACCACCAGCTTGCCCGCCACCAGCGCAAACAGGTAGGACGGTTTCTTGAACGGATCAACCCATTTGACCCAATGGCGGTTCTTGTCCAGATTGCCCTGGCCCACGCGATTGCCGTTGCCCAGCAGCACCGGATAGCGGGTTTTGTCCGCCACGATGGTGGTGGTGAACTTGGCCATGACATCGGGCCGGTCCAGATAATAGGTAATGCGGCGGAAGCCTTCGGCTTCGCACTGGGTAAAGAAATTGCCGCTGGATACATACAGGCCGCTTAGCGTGGTATTGCTCAGCGGATTGATGCTGTTGGCAATTTCCAGAATGGCTTCGTCCGGCAGATCGGGCAGCGTCAGCGTTTGCTCGCCCAGGGCGTATTCCGTTGCCGTCAGCTGACGGCCATCGACCTTGATGCTTTCCAGCGTCAGTTCTTCGCCATTAAGCACCAGCGGCGCGCCGGCCACGGGATGGGCCGGATTGCGCTTGAGCACCAACCGCGACAGCACGCGCGTGTGGGTTTCTTCCAGTTCAAAGGTCAGATCGACGCGATCGATCAGGAAGGCGGGCGGGGTGTAATCAAGGCGCTGAATGGCGGTTCTTTGTTCTGTCATGACATACCTGGATAAGGTTGGGCGCAACGCGGGTAACAGGGGGGCGGGCTGTAAGGCCCGGTCGCACGGGTAAGTGCTCGTGGCGAATATGGTAGCCCCCGCTCCCAAAATCAAGCTTTTTGAGAGGGGGGCGCTGCAGCGGGCCATTTGCGTCCCGGCGGTACTCAGAATCCTCATGGCCCACCTGGCCACTCCGGTTCTTCCGTTCCGGCGGTACGCAAACTGACCCCACTGCAGCGCCCCCGACACGGCTTTGTTGATTCTTGCAATGCGCTTCGCTGTTGCTGGGGCCAGGTCAAAAGCGGAAGCCGGAGCGACGGGGTGCATAGGGTGGGTCGAGACCCACCGTCCAAAGTGGCTGGAGCGGGGCGCCGCCGACACGGCTTGGTTGATGCTGCGAGGCGCTTCGCTGTCGCGGGGCCAAGTCAAAGCCAAAGCCGAAGGGAGGACTGTTTGAAGGTGGGGTAGGGGGGAATTGCGGGAGTGCGTGGGGGCTTTGCGGTGGCGGACGTCGCGGTGGATTGCGGTGGCGTAAATGCATTTATCAATTTGATCGATAACGCTTATTTATATTCCCGGTTGCGATTTGGTCAGGCTTAAAGAATCTTCAGACATTTAAACGACGCTGGTATCATCCGCGGTTACGCAATCATTCTTTGGCAGCAGCCTGTATGTACGTTTACGACGACTTTGACCAGAAAATCGTGGATCAGCGCGTGGCGCAGTTCCGTGATCAAACCCGCCGCTATCTGGCCGGTGACCTTACCGAGGATGAATTCCGCCCGCTGCGTTTGCAGAACGGTCTTTATATCCAGCGTTATGCGCCGATGTTGCGGGTGGCCGTGCCGTACGGTGAACTCAATAGCAAACAGGTGCGCATGCTGGCGCATATTGCCCGCACTTACGACCGCAATTACGGGCATTTCACCACGCGCCAGAATATCCAGTTCAATTGGCCTGCTTTAGAAAACGTGCCGCAAATTCTGGCCGAATTGTCGACGGTGCAAATGCATGCCATCCAGACCTCGGGCAATTGCATCCGCAATACCACCAGCGACCAGTTTGCCGGCGTGGCGCATGACGAAATTGTTGATCCGCGCCCGTGGTGCGAAATCATTCGGCAATGGTCCACCTTCCATCCCGAATTTGCGCATTTGCCGCGCAAGTTCAAGATTGCGGTAAATGGCGCGGTCGAAGATCGTGCCGCCATTCTGGTGCACGATATCGGCATCAGCATCGTCAAGAACGAAGCGGGCGAAACCGGCTTTGCCATTTATGTGGGCGGCGGTCTGGGTCGCACCCCCAGCGTGGGCGCGCTGATCAAACCGTGGTTGGAAAAACAGCATCTGCTGTCTTATCTCGACGCCGTATTGCGCGTGTATAACCGCTATGGCCGGCGCGATAACAAATACAAAGCGCGGATCAAGATTCTGGTCAAAGCCATGACCCCCGAGGCGTTTGGCGCCAAGGTGGAGCAGGAATGGGTACATCTTAAAGACGGCCCCACCACCTTGACCGATGCCGAAATCGCGCGCGTTTCAAAATTCTTTGTTGATCCGGCCTACGAAACCCTGCCGGGCGACGACGCGGCTTATCTGGCCGCCAAGGCCTCCAATCCGGCATTTGCCCGCTGGGTGGAACGCAATGTCTTTGGCCACAAGCAAGCCGGCTATGCCGCAGTTACGCTGTCGCTGAAGAAAACCGGCGTGGCGCCGGGCGACGCCACCGATGTGCAACTCGATGCCGTGGCGGATTTGTCCGATGCCTATAGCCTGGGCGAAATCCGCGTATCCCACGAACAGAATCTGATTCTGCCCTACGTGAAACAGGCCGATTTGTTCACCGTTTGGGAAAAAGCCAAAGAGATCGGTTTTGCCACGCCGAATATTGGTTTGCTGACCGATATCGTGTGCTGCCCCGGCGGTGATTTCTGTTCGCTGGCCAATGCCAAATCGATTCCGATTGCCGAAGGCATCCAGCGCAAGTTTGATGACCTGGATTATTTGTTTGATCTGGGCGAACTCGATATCAATATCTCGGGCTGTATGAATTCCTGTGGTCACCACCACGTCGGCCATATCGGGATTCTGGGCGTGGATAAGAGCGGCAGCGAGTGGTATCAGATTTCGCTGGGCGGCCGTCAGGGCAAGCACGCGGCGCTGGCCAAGGTGATCGGCCCGTCGTTTGCGCAAGAAGCGATTCCGGATGTGATCGAGCAGATCATCAATGTGTACGTCGAATCGCGCGAAGAAAACGAACACTTTATCGATGTGGTAGACCGTCTGGGCATTGCTCCCTTCAAGCAACGCGTTTATGCCAAGGAGCTGGCGCATGACTGACATCATCAAGCATCGCCAGATTGTGGCGGACGACGCGCAATTGATCCGCCTGAATGAAGACGGCAGCTTTGCTGAATTGCCAGCAGCAGGCCGGGTGATTGTGCCGCTCAAACAATGGTTGGCCCAGCGCGACGCATTAAAAGCGCGCGGTGAAGTGGGCGTATGGTTGGCCAGTGACGAAGAAGCGGAAGCCATTGCCGACGATATCGATCAACTGGCGCTGATTGCCCTGGATTTCCCGGCGTTTATTGATGGCCGCAATTACTCCAATGCACGTTTGCTACGCGATCGCTTTGGCTATAAGGGCGAATTGCGCGCGATAGGCGATGTGTTTAAAGACGTGATTCTGTATATGAAACGCTGCGGCTTTGATGCCTTTGCCGTGCGTGCCGATAAAGATATCCATGAAGCGCTGAAAGGCCTGGATGACTTTACCGAGTATTACCAGGCGGCCACCGATGAACCCTTGCCGCTATTCCGCCGCCGCGCCTGAACGACAGGGAAGCACACAAAAAAAACGGGGTACGCCATAGCGTGCCCCGTTTTTTATTGCGCCGCATAAGCGCGCTGGCTGCGTTAGACCACATCGGCCAGCGCACTGGCTGCCAGGGCGCGCATTACGCTTTGCCAGCCAGCGACAGCCTGCGCCCCGGCATTTTCAAATACTTCATTCAGCAATTCATATTGCGGCCCGGATAGTGCGGCTTCCAGTTGTTTGCCCGCGGCGGTCAGGGTCAGGCATTTAACCCGGCGATCTTCTTCATCGGGCGTCGATTGCACCAGACCGGCATCAACCAGCGCTTTGAGTGGTCCGTGCACGGCTTGTTTGCTGACGCCGAGTTTTTCCAGCAAACCATTTACCGAAATACCGGGGTCGCGATTAATAAAGTGCAATAAACGATGATGCACGCGATTCCAGCCGCGTTCGTCCAGCAAGGCATCGGGCGCGGCGGTAAAGGCGCGGTAGGCAAAGAACAGTAGTTCTTGCGCTTCATTCAGGTGTTTCGGGTTCATAAATTAAGGCTCAGTAGCTGATCACGATATAGCCAGCGTGGCGCGGTGCAGATCGTGCGTAAGCGCAAACTGTGCTGCTGAAAAACAAGGGTCAATGATATTGACATCATTCAGCGTAACAAAGAGCATAAGGTCAAATTGATTGACCTTTTTTGACCGCCGGAGTAAGCCATGTTTGCCCAACGTATTGAACGCCTGACGTCCTCGCTGGTGCGGGATATCCTTGCCGCCGCCAGCCGCCCCGGCATGATTTCGTTTGCAGGCGGACTACCGGCCAGCGAGGCGCTATTTCAGCCCACTGCGGGCGATTTTGCTGTGCTGGACTGTGCGCAATATGGGCAGACCGAAGGTGAGCCGCGCTTGCGCGAGCTGATCGCGCAACGCGGTCGCGCCATGGGTATCGATTGCACGGCGGCCCAGGTTTTGATTCTGAATGGCTCGCAGCAAGGCATCGACCTGGTGAGCAAGCTGTTTGTGGAAGAGGGCACGCCACTGGTGGTAGAAGCGCCCGCCTATCTGGCAGCGCTGCAAGCCTTCAAATTATTCGGTGCGGCGTTGCGGCCGGTCACGGTGGATGCGCAAACCGGCCCGGTCTGGGCTGAACTGCGCGATGCCTTGCCGACCGCACGTTTGTGTTATCTGACGCCGACATTCCAGAATCCGTCCGGCTATTGCTACAGCGAAACCGAACGCGCCACCACCGCCGAATTGCTCGACGCAGCGGACGTGCCTTTGTTTGAAGACGACCCGTACCGCGCGCTCAGCTATGACGGCCCGGCCCCGGCCCCTATCGTGGGTCGCTTGCGTAAAGCGCGCTGGGTTTACCAGGGTTCGTTCTCGAAAACACTGGCGCCCGGTTTGCGCCTGGGCTTTTTGATTGCGCATCCGGATCTGATCACACCGCTGACGCGTTTAAAGCAAGCGGCTGATCTGCACAGCAATCGCTTTAGCCAGCATCTGGTGGCCAATTTGCTGGCGGCAGAGCGGCTGGACGCGCACGTCGCCGCCGCCCTGCCGTTGTACCAGGCGCGGCGTGCCGCCATGGATGCGGCGCTGCAGACGCACCTGGCCGACAAAGCCAGCTGGCGTTTGCCCCAAGGCGGCTTGTTTTTCTGGGTACGACTGCACACGCCGCGCGATACCTACGCCCTGATGCAACAAGCATTAGCAGCAGGTGTGGCGGTGATGCCGGGCGATGCGTTTTATCAAGGCACGGCACCGGCCAGTTATTTGCGGCTGAACTTCAGCCATGCCCACGAGGCTGATATCGCCAGCGGCATCGCGCGGCTGGCGGCCTTGATCGCCTGAGGCGCAGTGCAAATTGACAAAAAGCCGGTGGTTGCCGCGCCATCGGCCCGCGTACAATGGCGCGTTTTGCGATCCTTAGAGAAGCAGCAATGCGCGCGAGCAAGTTTCAGAAAGGCCAGTTAATCCTGCTGGCTGTGGTGATCGTGGTGGGCGTGGGCTCGATGTTGCTCGACGTGACCGGCGTTGGCAGCAAAGGCGGTGCGGGCGCGCCCCTGAGCGTGGGCGGTCAGGCCGTAGCGGCACGCGCTGGCGCTTATGCCTGCGCTTATGCAGACACCGCACGCAAGACGGTCGAGCTGATCGCGCAAGGCAATCAGGACAAATTCGAGACCTTTTTTGATAGCAACGAGTGCCGCGAGATCGATCGCGATCTGAAGCTGGAAGTCGTGGCGCTGGATGGCGACTTTGCCCAGGTGCGCGGCCCCGGCACTTTCTTTGGTCGTAGCGGTGGCGTATGGGTGCCCCCCGGCATGCTGCACGGCGTGGCAGCCAGACCGTAAAGCAAGCTCCTGGTTGAAACCGGCGTGGCAGTGAGCGGCGTCGCAGTCGGCGCTACTGTAGGAATCCGCTCTCCGCAGGTCGCGCGGCGGCGATGACATCGCCCGGCCCGACCGCTCCCTACACTGCAAGCGTCATGGAGGGAACCGGTGAAACAGCCGGAGTCGGCCTGGATTGTCCGCTCGGACCATCCACCCATCCCCCGGCCCAATCAACAAGGAGAAACAGAATGAAGCGTGCTGCCGTAGTAGCTGGCCTGTTGGCCATGTTGGCCCTGAGTGCTTGCAACACCGTTGCCGGTGCAGGGCAAGATGTACAGTCCGGTGGTCAAAAGCTGGAAAACGCTGCAGACAAGGCCAAGAACAACTAAGGCTTTGGTCATGCCAATCAACAACGGGCCGGATGCGCATGCATCCGGCCCGTTTCTATTGCGGGCGCCCGGATCGGGTTTAGCGCTGGCCCGCCAGTTGCGGCGGCAGATTGCTGTCCAGCAAGCGTTTGACGCTATTCAGGGGTAGCAGGGCGCGCGTGAATACGCCCTGGCCCGGCGCACTGCGGATCTCCATGCGTCCGCCAATGGCAATAACCCGATGCCGCATGCCTTGCAGACCATGGGTACCCTCGGGCAGCGCGGTCATATCCATGCCCACGCCGTTGTCTTCGATTTCAAGTTTGAGATGCTCGGTATCGACCAGCATGCTCACGCTGACCTTGCCGGCTTCGGCGTATTTGGTGGCGTTGTTCAGCGTTTCTTGCAGTATGCGATAGGCGATCAGGCCCAGTACGTCGTCGATGCGCGCGTCTTCATCCGGCAGGGTCAGGTCCAGTTGCCAACCACAACGTTGCGCCGCGTCTTCCGCCAGTGAGCGCATGGCGGCGACCAGGCCAAAGGTGGTCAGCAAAGAGGGATGCAGTTCTTGCACCACGCGGCGCTTGAACTGGATGCCCTGGTCCAGATTGCTGAGGGTTTTTTCCAGCTTGGTCAAAATGCGCGGCGAGCTATCGCCCAACTGGCGCTGCACCCACGAAATATCCATTTTGGTGGCGGTGAGGATGGCGCCGAGCTCGTCATGCAGATCGCGCGCCAGCTTGGAGCGCTCGCGTTCCACATCCACCTGATATTCCAGCGCCAGCCGTTCCAGTTGCCCGGTACGCTCGGCCACAATCTGGTCCAGTTCGGACTGGCGTTGCTGCAATACCAGCGCCTCATCAGTGCGGCTCTCCAGCTCGGCCAGCAAGCGCCGCAAGCTCCACAGCACCAGCGCAATCACCACAATCCAGCCCAGTGCGACCGAGACGCGCAAACCCAGCACCATCCATTGGCGTACATCGCGCTGGGCCGCTAGCGCGCCGGTTTCGGCGGCAACGATGTTATTGATATGTTCAGTGATTTGCTGGCTGGCTTTCAGGCCGCGGTCGGTGGCGATGATTTCGCGCGCTCGCTCCAGATCGTTCTTGCGGCCAAAGTCGAGCGAGAGATCCATTTCGGAAATCTTCTCGCCGATCTGTACGGACAAGGTCTGGATCTCGGCACGGTTACGGTCCGGCACGCTTTCCGGCACATTGCGATAACGCTCAGCCAGATCGTCTATCAGCCGGCGCGCGCCCTGGATGGCATCGTTATACGGCGCCAGGTATTGCGTGCTGCCATTGACCAGAAAGCCGCGCTGTGACGATTCGGCTTCCAGCAACTGGGTGCGCAAGCGGAATAACAACAAGATGCGCGCGCGCGTGGCGCCGATTTCTGCGCCTTGCTGTTCCGAGATGCGGATCAGGTTTTGCGTGGCCACGATGGCCAGCAGCGCACCCAGCGCGCAAGCGGAGAGGGCGAGCGAAACGCGCCAGCCGATGCGGCGTAGCGCGTGCTGAAAACGGACGAGCTGGTTCTTCATGTGCGAAAACAAATTGGCGATTCTTCTGATTTTGTAGGAATGCGCTTACTTTAGCTTCAGTGCGCATACTCTGTTGACCGTTGCCCCGGATGAATACATTAACCGTCAAGCATGCAGGACGATACAGGGGGTTGAGCGACTTGATCAAACCGCCTGCAAGGTACTGCCAGAGTGGTTCGTTGTGACCACTGATATTAGATAGCGCAAAAAAAGCAATGTAGCCGGTTTTTGTCGTAGCACGGCAATGACCTTCACTTAGCCACGCTGCCGCGCCGCCTGGTTCCGTCTAGCGAAACCAGGGCCGGTTTCAGGAGCCAGCCATGAACGCCAACGCCGAATTCAATATGGACGTCGAAGAAATTCGCCGTCGTGCCCGTCAATCCGTGTTTGATGGGGCCCAGACCTTTACATACGAAGGCGATGTCAACGCCGTCATCAAGATGCTGAACGAAGCCCTGGCCACCGAACTGGTCTGTGTGCTGCGTTACAAGCTGCATCACTTTGTGGCCACCGGCATACTGTCTGAGCCGATCGCCGCCGAGTTTGCCGTACATGCCGACGAAGAAATGTCGCACGCCAACAAGATTGCTCAACGCATCGTCCAGCTGGGCGGTGCACCGGATTTCAATCCGGAAGGTTTGCTGTCGCGCTCGCATTCCGATTACGTGGCCGTAGACAAGCTGGATGATATGATCCGCGAAAATCTGGTGGCCGAACGCATCGCTATCGACAGCTACCGCGAAATGATCCGCTATCTGGGCGATAAAGATCCCACCACGCGGCGTATGCTCGAAGAAATTCTGGCAGTAGAAGAAGAACACGCCGACGAGCTGTCTGACTGGCTGGAGCGCGGTTAACAGACAGCAGCTATGCGGGCCGGTGCGCGACGTCGCCACTGCCCGATTTTGATGGCCCGGCAAGGCACGGGTCCAGGACACTGAGCGAGGTTAAGCAGCAAATGAAAAAACGCATTTTACTGGTGGATGATCACGGTATTGTCCGCTCGGGTCTGCGCTCGCTGATCGAGCAGGAAGACGACCTGTCGGTGACCGGCGAGGCCGCTTCGGGTATGGAAGCGCTGCAACTGGTGCGCAAGCAGGAATTTGATATCGCCATTCTCGACATCTCGATGCCGGACAAGAACGGCGTGGATACCCTGCGCGATCTGCAGCATATCCGTCCCGAACTGGCTGTGCTGATTCTGTCGGGCTACGCGCAAGAGCAATATGCGCTCAACCTGATCCGCGCGGGCTGCCGTGGCTATCTGTCCAAAGATTCGGCGCCGGAAGAAATCATCAAGGCCATCCGTACCATCTGCAACGGTCGGCGTTATCTGTCGCCCGAACTGGCTGATCTGCTGGCCTCCGAGCTGACCCGCCCCAGCGACAAGCGCATGCATGAAACGCTGTCGGAACGCGAATTCCAGGTGTTCTACAAACTGGCCAGCGGTAAATCGCCCACCGAGATTGCCTCTGAGCTGTTCTTGAGCGTCAAGACCGTCAGCACCTACCGTGCCCGTGTGCTCGAAAAAATGAATCTGCGCACCAATGCCGATCTGACCTATTACGCCATCAAGAATGAGCTGATCAGCTAAGCGCAGCAGGCATGCGGCCGCAACGCCGCCACGCCGCAACACCCAGGTAACACAACGCTACCGGCGCGTTAGCCTCCGGCAGGCAGGAAAAAAATGGCAGTCAATCTGATTGAAGGGCGCACCGCACGGGCCGATGACTCCCCGCCAGAAGGGGTGATCGACGTCATGTTGGTGGAAGATTCGGCGCTGATCCGCGAAGCGCTGGTCGATGCCTGCGCGGCGTCGGGCAAAGTCGCGTTTTCGGCTTTTGCCGCCACCGCACGCGAAGCGGTGGATATTTTGCGGGACCGTACCTTTCCGCTGATCATCATCGATCTTGAATTAATGGAAGGTACCGGCTTTGATGTGCTGACCTTCCTGGCACAGCCCGAGCAGGAAGGGCGTCGCCCGGTGCGCATGGTGCTGACCAACCATGCGTTTGCCTTGTATGAAAAGCGTGCCCGTATGTTGGGCGTCGAGTACTTTTTTGACAAATCGCTGCACTTTGATGAAGCCGTGTCGACGCTGGAACGCGAAGCTGCGCGGCTGGCCGCTTTAGGCCGCACCACCCACTAAGCGGCACAGAACCGCATCGGCACCACCCGCTCCGGCGGGTTTTTTTCAGCCTGACGCCGATGTCTGCATCGGGGCAGTCCGGTATAAAACTTGCTTTGGTCAAACAATCGCGCCAGCCAGTGCGACAACGGCGCGCGATAAGGAACACGCGGCGCGTGTTTACCGGACAACGGCGCCAGCTGGCGCCACGCAGGGAGCGGTCTGATGCAAGCGTATGTCGAGTTTCTTGGTCATTTGCCGCAATTCCAGTACGACGCCGCGCGGCACAGCGCCACCCACTTGCTTAGTGGCGCCACCGTGGTGTGTGTTGACGGTTCAGATGAGCATCATCAACTGTGCGTGCATTTTCCGGGCGCGGCACATGCAGATTGCGAAGTCGACGGCGCCAAGCTCACCTTGCTGTACATCCACGAGGCTGCCTCGATGGGGATAGCCACCGCGGCGGAATATTCGGCCACCCTGGTCAATATGCTGCTGAAGGCGCAAAACGGCGGCAGCCCGTCGCCTTGACGGCTTTGGTCGGCATGCGCCATGCCGTAACGCCCCACGTTTAGCCTGCTCTCTGGTTTACCCGGGCAGCCCATCCTGGCCCGCTTGCCCGGCCCTCGCGCCCCCGCAGCGCGCGCAAGTTGCAATTCCATCCCTTGGGCCGCCCCACTCATCCCGCTTGCCTAACCGCCTGTCTTTTGGCGCCAGCTTACCGCCTGCCCAGGATTCGCCCTGGTGAAAGCAAAAATGCTTACGCGCCATCTGGCAATGCCTGGCCTGTTTCTTATCTTTGCTGTAATCAATATTTTTGAAGGTTTTTCCGGGCTGGTGCCGACGTAACAAAAAATATTCAACAAATACAATATGTTGTGTTGATATTTACGCCAGTATTTTTCGGCTTACGCTTGCTCGAAATCAATAATCCTACATAAGAAGTCAGCTTGGATGTATGGATTTGTCAATCAATAGGCACATCCCTTGCCGCAACGTCAAGGGTTAGTACTTCATCGAATACTTATTTAGTGGCCTAATTCACCCCAAGCAGCACTGGCAAGGGCCAGCGCAAACGGTCAAGTCGGCATCGGGTGAAGGGGTTAGGCAAATGGGTAAGGTCAACTACAAAGTACAGGCAGCGCGTAGTGCGCTTGCAGTTGCGATGATTGCTGCACTGGCCGCATGTGGCGGTGGTGGCGGTGGCAGCAGCAGCAGCGCAACCGTGGGTAGCACCAGCGACAGCGCGGCAGCAGCGGGCAGCACCAGCAGCAATACCAGCAGTGCGGCGGCCGTCACCGTCGTGACCGCAACCGGCAGCAGCGCCGCGACCGGTGCCACCACCAACGCCGCCAGCGCCACCGCCAGCTTGCCCACTACCAGCAGCAGCAGCGGCAGCACCGCCACGGTGGGCACTGCAGGCACCACCACGGTTACCACCGTTACCGCAGGCACCATCACCAGCACCGCCCCCGGCAAGACCGTCGCGCCCACCGTTGCCGGTGCCGCTGATGAAACGGTAACCCCGGTGACCCGCGCCGACGCCCAACGCCTGCTTGAACAGGGCGCATTTGGCCCGACCGAATCCGATATCGCCAGCGTGCAGGCCCTGGGTGTCAAAGGCTGGATCCGCCAGCAGATTGCCACTTCGACCACTGGCTACCCCGGCTACTTTTATGTCGACCCTTTCCTCGGTGCGGCGTGCGGCAATGAAAAACACATCATTGCGCAATCGACCGATGCGCTGGCTATCAAATGGTGCAGCCGTGATTTCTACGGTCCGGCACCGATCCAGCGCAAGTTCTTTACCAATGCACTGAACGCCCCCGACCAGTTGCGCCAGCGCGTGGCCTTTGCCTTGTCGCAAATCTTTGTGACTTCGGGCTACGAAGCCTATGCGCAAGCTGATTATCAAAACATGTTGCTGAACGACGCGTTCGGCAACTTCAAAACCCTGATGACCGATGTAACGCTGCACCCGACCATGGGTGACTGGCTGGATATGGTCAACAACGACAAGCCCAACGCGGCCAAAGGCATCCAGGCCAACGAAAACTATGCGCGTGAGTTCATGCAATTGTTTACCGTCGGCACGCAAATGCTGAACGCCGACGGCACCACGCAACTGGACAGCAACGGCAAGCCGGTGGCGGTGTATACCCAGGCGCAAGTGACCGATCTGGCCCGCGTGTTTACGGGTTGGTCTTATCCGCCGCATGACGGTCTGGCGCCGAGCTGGAACGCCGGGATCAACCATATGGGCAAGATGATCGCCTTTGATGCGCACCACGATACCGATGCCAAGACCATCATCGGCGGCGTAACCCTGGCCGGTGGCCAGACCGCGCAAGCCGATCTGGATGCGGCAATGACTGCGGTGTTCAATCACCCGAATGTGGGCCCGTTTATCAGCAAGCAACTGATCCAGAAACTGGTGACCAGCAATCCCACCCCCGCCTATGTCGGCCGTGTGGCGGCGGTGTTCAACGATAACGGTGCCGGTGTGCGCGGTGATATGGCTGCGGTAGTCATGGCCATCCTGACCGATAGCGAAGCACGTGGCGACGTCAAGACCGATGCCAACTACGGCAAGCTGCGTGAACCGGCCGTGTATATGGCGTCGATCCTGCGTACCCTGGGCGGCACCACCGATGGCGTCGGTCCGTCGTACTGGGCCAGCCAGCAAGGCCAACCGCTGTTCATTTCGCCTTCGGTGTTCAACTACTACTCGCCGTCGTATGTCGCTCCGGGCACCACCCTGTACGGGCCGGAATTTGGTGTGCTCAATACCAGCTCGCAAATCCTGCGCAGCAACTTTGTGGCACAGATCATCTTTCTGGGCGGCGTGCCGGCAGATACCTCGGTGACCGGTTCGATTGGTACTCATACCGATCTGCTGGGCAAGTTTGGTGGTTACAGCGATCGCGCTGCCGCCGTGGCCAAGTTCAACGACGTGCTGCTGCACAACTCGCTCAGCACGCAAGGCACCGCAGCGATCATGCGTTACCTGAACATGCTGACCAACGCACAAGTGACCTCGATGCCGCGTCTGCTGTCCGCTGATAGCACCTACCTGATCCTGACTTCGCCGCAATACGAAATCCAGAAATAACAAGCAGGTTGTAGCGGTCCTTAAGCCGGGCACCCCATGGGTAGCCCGGTTTTTTTTATGCCTGGATCGGGTGGATGTGGGCGGTTGCGGCGCTGCGTGTTTCATCCGATAGTGCAGGGCATGCCGACCCCGCCGCCGCCACGAGCCCGCCCATGACCCAGCCCGCGTCCGAACATCCTTTATATCTGGCCGCCGTGCGCAAGCATCTGGCCGGTGACGTTGCCGCGGCCGAGGCCGACTACCGCGCCTTGCTGGCGCAGCAACCGGGCCATGCCGCCGGCCAGCATTACCTGGGTTTCCTGCTGCAGCAGTCCGATCGCCTCGCCGAGGCCGACGCCGCACTGCGGCTGGCTTTGCAACTGGATGATCGTCACGCCGAATGGCATTTCAATCACGGCATCGTGCTGGCGCGGCTAGGGCGCACCGACGCCGCCATCGACGCATTCTGCCAGGCATTGGCGCTGGATCCAGCGCCGTATTTTTACTGGACCAATCTGGGCGCGGCGTTTGAGACGCAACAGGAATGGCTGCGCGCCGAGCAGTGTTATCACAAGGCGGCGCAGCTTGATCCCGCTTGCCCTGATGCCTTCTATTTGCTCTCGGCCCTGTTGCTGAAACAGCAACGCTATGACGAAGCGCGCCACTTCAATCATCGCGGCATCGTCGCGGACCCGGATAAAGCACCCTCGCGCATCATGCTGGCCCAGGCCTGGCATGCGCTGGGTGATCCGGCCGCGGCCATCGCCGTGTTGCAACAATGGCAACGCGACGATCCCGCCAATGCAGAGGCCGCCCATTTGCTGGTGGCCTATCAGGGCCAGGCGGCGCCTGAGCAATGTAGCGAGACCTATGTCGAACAGGTGTTCGATGCCTTTGCCGCCAGCTTTGATTCGATTCTGACGCGGCTGGAATACAGCGGCCCGCGTCTGGTTGAAGCCTGGTTGCAGCAGCATCAGCAATGCTTTGCCAACGCGCTTGATCTTGGCTGCGGCACGGGCCTGGTGGGGCAGGTGCTGCGGCCGTTTGTGGAGACGCTGGTGGGCGTTGATCTGAGCCAGCGCATGCTCGATCACGCCGCTGAACGCGGCATTTATCAGCACTTGCATCACGCCGAACTCAGCGCCTTTTTGCTCGCGGAGCCGTCGCATTACGCCTTGATCAGTTGCATGGATACGCTGACTTATATCGGCCAGCTTGCACCGGTGCTGGCGCTGATCCATGCGCGTTTGCAGCCGGGTGGCATATTGCTGTGCTCCACCGAGCGACTGGACGATCCTGGCCTGCATTACCGCCTGAATACCAGCGGCCGCTACAGCCACAGTCCGGCCTGGCTGGCGGCGCTATTGCGCGAACAGGGATTTGTGATTGAAGACATGCTCGATGCCGTCATCCGCAAAGAGGCGGGCTATCCCTTGCCGGGCCAGTTTATTGCAGCGCGCCGCCCGCACTGAGGGCGAGCACCAGCGCATAAAAAACGCCCCGACCATGCCGGGGCGTTTTGCGTGGCTTTGCCTCAAGTCGAATTACGGCAGCGTCTTCAGATGCGGTGCCACCGTATTGGCAAAGTTGTTGTTATTGCTGGCGTCCCAGTTGGTCGACCAATCCATTACGCCACGCAGACCGGGGTATTTGGCAACCGGTATATAGCTGCCGCAATGCGTGCCCTGGGTCAGGCAATCCACGGCGTTATTGACCACGGACGGATCGACATAGCCGCTACCCGCGCCCGAAGCCGAAGCCGGCAAGCCCAGACCCACCTGGCCCGGCTGCAGATACTGCAACACGGTGTCGGCCTGCGCGGTAATAAAGTCCACCGTGCCCTGGTTGTAGTTCTTGCCGTCGCGACCGGGCATCGAACCCGAGTTGTAGTACTGCGTGTTGACCATGGTAATGATGCTGCCCAGGTCACGCGCTACTTGCAGATAGGCGCCAGCGCCCGGAATGTTGGGCAGCATGTCGATGGTCTGCGGTGCCATGGTGATGATCAGGTTCGGCCCGACTTTGGCGCTGAGTTGGCGCAATGCGCTTTCCAGATTGGCCACGTTGATGGCGTTTTCCAGATCGATATCGATGCCGTCAAAGCCGTATTGCTGGATCAGGGCATAGGCACTGTTCACAAAGTTGGTGACGGCCGTGCTGTTGCCCAGGGTGATGCTGCCGTTCTGGCCGCCCACCGACAGAATCACAAAGCGCCCCTGGCTGTGCAGCGTTTTGATGTCATTGGCAAATTGCGCGTTGGTGTAACCGCCAGACACGGCCTTGGACAAGCCCGAATCGATATTGAACAGCAGACCGCCATCGTTGGCCGGATCGGCATCGGCAAAGGCCACTTCGACCACGTTGTAGCTGGTCGGCACCTGCGCCAGCGTTTGCACCGCTGCGCCGTTATCAAAGTTCTGCCAGTAGCCCACCAGCACATGCTTGGGCAGGCTGCCGGTCGGCGTTGGAGCCGGGGTCGGCGTGGGCGTGGGTGCCGGGGTTGGTGCGGGTGTCGGTGCTGGCGTCGGTGCCGGGGTCGGGGCTGGAGTGGGTGCCGGGGTCGGAGCGGGCGTGGGCGCTGGCGTCGGGGTTGGTGCGGTGCCGCCGCAGGTGCCGACCACGGTCCACGGTTGGCCGCTGCCGACCGGGCCACTGGCGGTGGACGGATTGTTGCCTTGCGTCCACCAGTTGGCTTTGTAGTTAACGCCGTTGTAACTCACGGTCGCGCCGCCGTTATAGGCGGTGGTGGCGCTCCATGTGGCGTAGCAGCCTGCCGCCGGGGTCGGCGCGGGTGTGGGCGCTGGCGTCGGGGCGGGGGTGGCAACGGGCGTGGGTGCTGGCGTCGGTTTCGGGGTAGGTGCCGGGGTGGGGGCGGGTGTCGGTGCGGGCGTCGGTGCCGGGGTCGGCGTGGCGCTGCTATCTACGCCCAGATCTTTCCACAGGCTGGGCGTGGCGGCCGGGTTCCAGTTGGCGCCCACATAATCGGTTTGCGTAACCAGCGCTTGATAATCGTGGCCGTTATAAAACACCACGGTGCCAGCGCTATAGGTGCCGCCGTCTACCCAGGTGGGGTAAGCAAATGCGGACAGGGCGGCAAAGGCAGCCGGCAAAGCGGCGAGCGCCAGCTTGCCGCGCCCGAACAGGCGAGACTTCGATTTCATGGGTACATCCTCCGATAGGTTTCTTGTCTTTCTTTAGTTGAACTGCGCGCGCGCTCGTAGGCGCGCGTGGGCCGATCATAGTCAACAAGTGGATACACGACTACGCAGTCACCGCCCGCCACCAGACCCGCTTCCAGCAAACATGCGGCTTGGCGTAGCTACGCGGTGATACATTGGTTGACAGACGGTGTCAGTGTCAGGACCAGCGGAGCGCCCCTGACACGCGGGCTGGCGTGCTCGTCTGGCAGGCCGTCGGCGCGTACGGTGGTGGCACCGCATTCGCTCCCACAGCACATTACGTGCGCCGCATACACCCAAGCCCGGCCAGCTTGCGCACACTGGGCTTAGCGACGATCCCGTCCCGAGGAGCCCTGCCATGCGCGCCCTGACTTATCACAAAGCCCATCATGTAAGTGTCGATACCCATCCCGATCCCATCCTGCAAGACCCGGATGACATCATCCTGCGGGTGACTGCCACCGCCATTTGCGGTTCGGATCTGCACTTGTTTCGCGGCAAGGTCCCGGGTATGGAGGCGGGCGATATCCTGGGCCATGAATTCATGGGCATCGTCGAGGACGTTGGCCCCGGTGTGACCAAAGTCAAACGCGGCGATCGGGTGGTGGTGCCGTTTACCATCGCCTGCGGCCACTGCTTCTTTTGCGAGAAAGCCATGTACGCCGCCTGCGAAACCACCAATCCGTCGCGCGGCACCATCATGAACAAAAAGTCGATTCGCAGCGGTTCCGGCATGTTTGGCTACACCCATCTGTATGGCGGTTACGCCGGTGGCCAGGCCGAGCTGGTGCGGGTGCCGCGCGCCAATGTGGGCCCGCTGGTGTTGCCCGCAGGGCTGGCCGATGAGCAAGTGCTGTTCTTGTCCGACATCCTGCCCACCGGTTACCAGGCAGTACTGAATGCCGAAGTGGGGCCGGGATCAACCGTGGCGATTTTTGGCGCAGGCCCGGTGGGCCTGATGGCCGCCGCCTGCGCGCGCATGCAAGGCGCGGAACGCATCTTCATGATTGACCATCATGCGTACCGGCTGGCGTTTGCGCGTGCCACCTACGGCGTTGAAACCATCAACTTTGATGAGGTGGATGACCCGGCTGCACTGATGATCGAAGCCACCGATTACCGTGGCGTGGATGCCAGCATCGACGCCATCGGTTTTGAGGCCAAAGGCAGCTTGCTGGAAACCACGCTGGCCAATCTGAAGCTGGAAGGCGCCAGCGGCGTGGCATTGCGCCAGGCCATTGCCGCCACGCGCCGTGGCGGTGTGATCAGCGTGCCGGGCGTGTACGCCGGTTTTATCCACGGCTTTATGTTTGGCGATGCGTTCGACAAGGGTCTGACGTTTAAGATGGGCCAGACGCACACGCAGCGTTATATGCCCGAGCTGCTGCAGGCTATTCAGGAAGGCAAGCTGCATCCGGACGTGATCATCTCGCACCGTTTGCCGCTGGCGGAAGCGGCGCGAGGCTATGAAATTTTTAATGAGAAGAAAGAGGATTGCCGCAAGGTGGTGCTGACGCCCTGAGGCCGGGGCGGGCGCGCAAACAAAAATAGCCCCGAAATTGCATGATTAAACTCATGCAACTTCTGGGGCTGTGGGTCCGGATTTCAGCGCAGGGGACTGCGTTAACGCCGGAAATGAAAAAACCCGCCGAAGCGGGTTTTTTCATTAAAACTGTTGGTGCCCAAGAGAAGACTCGAACTTCCACGCCCTTGCGAGCGCTAGGACCTGAACCTAGTGCGTCTACCAATTCCGCCACCTGGGCTTCGCTGCCGTTGTTGCTTGGCTGCGAGAGAGGCGCATTATGGTCAATGCCCCTTTTTGTGTCAACACTCTCGCTCGAATATTTCTTAAAAAATCGCTAAGCCCCTGATTTATCGATCAGCCAGCAAAATCACCACGCCCTCGTGCGGCTGCAAAGTGAAATCGCCATTGGCCTGGCTGCCCACGCGTTCCAGCAAAGTCGACAGCAAAACTTCGCCATGCAGCAGGTGGCCGTGCTCGACCGGCTGCGGCGATCCGCCAAAGTTAAGCAGCACCAGCAGGCGCCGTCCCTCAAAACTGCGGGTATAGCCAAAGACCTCGGCGGGCGTGCCAAAGTCATGGTACGAGCCGACGGCCAACGCAGGCTCCTGGCGCCGCAACGCCAGCAAGCGGCGATAGAACACCAGCATCGAATCATTTTGCGTTTCGAGCGCGGCGACGTTATTGGTTGGGGCATCCGGCGGCACCGGCAGCCACGGTCGGCCCGTGCTGAAGCCGGCGTTGGGGCTGGCGTCCCATTGCATGGGGCTGCGTTCCGGATCACGCCCCAAGCCTATGCCCGGTTGTTTTTTCTCGAACGGGTCTTGCACCAGTTCGGGCGGCACGTCGATGTCATGCATGCCGATTTCGTCGCCGTAATACATGGTGGGCGTGCCGCGCAACGTCAGCAGCAGCATCGCTGCCACGCGCGCCTGGGCTGCGCCGATGCGCGTGAGCAAACGATGATTGTCGTGATTGCCCAGCACCCAGTTGGGCCAGCCATGATCGGGCAGGGCGGCCTCATAGCTGTCCACCGCATTGCGGATTACGCTGGCATTCCACGGCAAGGTAATCAGCTGGAAATTAAACGGCAAATTAACGCCATCGCCGCCCGTGCCGTAATAGGTCACCAGCTTTTGTACCGGCAGATAAATTTCGCCCACCATCATGCGCTCGTGATATTCATCCAGCAGTTTGCGCATGCGGCCGATCACCTGATGGACTTCGGGCCGGTCGGTGGTATAGGTGCTGAGCAGTTTGTTTTGCTCGCCGGTATTGGGGTCGTAATCAGGATTGGGCGGATTGGCGCGGAAATCCTCGTCCTTGATCAGATGCCAGATCACATCAATGCGAAAGCCATCCACGCCGCGATCCAGCCAGAAACGCATGACATCCAGCATGGCATCCTGCACTGCCGGATTACGCCAGTTCAGATCAGGCTGCTCTTTTAAAAACGCGTGATAGTAGTACTGCTTGCGCACGTCATCGAATTGCCAGCCACTGCCGCCAAAACTGGACAGCCAGTTATTGGGCGGACCGCCATCGGCAGCCGGGTCTTTCCAGATATACCAGTCAGCCTTGGGATTGATACGCGACTGGCGTGACTCTTTAAACCAGGCGTGTTGGTCCGAGGTGTGGTTAGGCACAAAGTCGAGCAATAACTTCATGCCGCGGCCATGGATATCCGCCAGCAAAGCGTCGAATTCGGCCAGCGTGCCAAACACCGGATCGATATCGATGTAATCCGAAATGTCATAGCCGAAATCGGCCATCGGTGATGGATAAATCGGCGACAACCAGATCGCATCAACACCCAGCGATTGCAGATAATCCAGCCGCTGGCGTATGCCGTTCAGATCGCCCACGCCATCGCCGTTGCTATCCTGAAACGAGCGCGGATAAATCTGGTAGACCACCCCTTTTTGCCACCACAGATACGAATCGGACATGACAGGTCCTCAAGACGGTTTGAATTGGAAAAGACAGCGGATTGAAGGCCATGCTGCGGCAGGCAAGGCGGCTTGCGTATCGGTGTATGGCTGACACTTGCCGCTGGCGGGGATTTATTTCTCGGGCGGTAGCGGCGCGCCAGCGGCTTGCCGTACGGGTTGACCCAGCCGTTGCATCAGTCGCTGCGCATCAAACGGCGCGCGTACCTTGATGTCGTTATCAAAGTAGCAAAAAACTTCTCGCGCAGTTGCAGCCGCCGGTTCAGCCACCCGCGGACCATCCAGCGCTGTGTGTCCGCCCATCCACGCTTTGATGCGGGCGGCCCAATCATCCAGCGCCGCGTCGGTATAGCCGCTGGCATAGAGTTTCTCGGCGCCGTGCAATCGCACATACACAAACGGGGCAGACAGATCTTCCAGATGCGGCCATTTGCCAGCGGTATCGGCAACCACCAAAGCCACATGATATTTACGCAGCAGGGCAATAAAGTCGGGCGTGGCAAATGATTCGTGCCGGATTTCCACCGCATGCCGCATGCGATGGTTATGCGGCACCGCCAGATCGGCTTTGGTGCGCAGATGGCTATCGTGTTTCTCGGCAATCCGGGCGGCGGCGTTCAGATCACGCGGCAAGCGGTCCAGAAAGCGCTCAAACAGATCGGCGTCGAAGCGAAAAGAAGGTGGAAACTGCCATAACATCGGGCCGAGTTTTTCTTTTAACTCGAACACGCCCGAGGCAAAGAAATTGGCCAGCGGTCCATCAATATCGCGCAGGCGGCGGATATGGGTAATAAAGCGCGGGGCCTTCAGGCTGAAAATAAAATCGGGCGGCGTGGCATTGTACCAATCGGCGTAGCGCTCCGGCGTTTGCAGGGCATAAAACGAGCCATTGATTTCGATGCTGGATAAAGCGCGCGACGCGTAAAACAGTTCGTCGGCCTGGCGTAGTTCCTCGGGATAAAACACTTTGCGCCAGGGTTCATACCGCCAGCCGGAAATACCGATATGCGCGTGCGCCATGCTCAATTTCCACCGTGACAAGCACTGCGATCCAGCGCTTTACCGGTGCGCCCTTGACCATCGACCGCCTTGTACGGCACGCAGGCATATTTCTGCTCGCCCAGCACCAGCGTGGCACTGCTACACACGCCATCGCTACGCTGGCCCACCAGTTTGCGACCGGGCGCGCCATCCGAAAAAATGAAATGCATCTGCTGCGGCTGCAACGCCTCCGCCACGGTTTTGCCTGGCGCTGCTTTGCCTTGTGCGTCCACGCATTGCCATTGATAGCGCTGCCCCGCCTGGGCGGTAGCGGCCAGGCACAGGCTGGCAAGCAATATCCAGCGCGTTGAAGACATATAGGCTCCTGAGAAAACACAGCAAGACAGCACTCAGCCTAATCGCCGTGCGGGGCGGCCGCTGTAGGCGGCTGGCGCACGCCAGCGGCAGCGAATGCAGCATCAGCGCAAAATCATACTCAAAACGAGTATGATCATACTCATTATGAGTACGATTTCTTCCGGGCTTGGTGCCGTTCTGTTTAGTCGCGTCCAGCAAAAACTGCTGGCGCTTTGTTTTGGCAACGCCGATCGCAGCTTTTATACCAATGAGCTTATTCGGCTGGCCGGCGGCGGCAATGCATCGGTGCAACGTGAACTCAAGCGCATGAGCAGCGCCGGTTTGCTTTCAAGCACGACCGTGGGCAATCAACGTCACTATCAGGCCAATCGTGACTGCCCGATTTACGCGGAAATGGCTAGCCTGATACGCAAAACTTTCGGAGTTTCTGACCTTGTGCGGCAGGCACTTTTGCCGGTAGCGGGCCAGATTGATATCGCTTTAATCTACGGCTCGATAGCGCGCGGTGACGAGCACGCGGGTAGCGATGTTGATCTGCTGGTGATCTCCGAAACGCTGACCTACGCCGACTTGTACACGCAGCTGGAGGGGGCCGCACAAGCCTTGTCGCGGCCGATCAATCTCACCGTTTACAGCAAAGCCGAATGGACACGACGCGTACGCAACGGCAACGCTTTTGCCACCCGATTACTGGCGCAGCCGTTGCTGCCCCTGATCGGCAGCGAACATGACGCTCGACAACTTGCTGCGCACGGGCAACCTTAAATCAGAGCCGCCTGCTCCCGCCGAGTTTGCTGGTTTGTTGCACTCTGCCAGCCTGCGTACGCACGCTTGCTGCAAGACCTGCTCGTCGCCGCAGACTGGCTGTTGCAAGCCGTGCGTGCCTTGCCTCCGCTCGCACCAGCGCAGTGAACCTAACGCCCGATATGCGCCACCAGCGGCAAATGGTCCGAAGCCTGGCGGGCCAGCCGGGTGTTATGCGCCCAGACCCGCACCAGGCGTTCGCGGGGGTGCAGCCAGATGCGGTCGAGCGCAAATACCGGGCGCAATGAAGGGAAGGTGAGCGGGGACGGGGTTTTCTGAAAGCGCGTGGTGAGCCAGCGCAGGGGGCGGCCCCAGACAAACCATTCGTTCAGATCACCGAGCAACACCACCGGCATGGTGTCGGTATCGAAGGTTTCCAGCAGACGTTTGACTTGATTACGCCGCTCGGCCGGGCGCAAGCCCAGATGGGTAGCAACCACGCGCAGCAAATGACCATGGCATTCGATATCCGCATCCAGCGCCCCGCGCGGTTCGGCCGAGCCAAACGACAAGTCGACATTGCGTACCGCGCGGATGGGATGCCGCGTCAGCACGGCATTGCCGTAGCGCCGATGTTGATGGTCGATGGTCGGCCCGGCCACGGCCTGGTAGCCGGTGAGGTCGGTAATGGCCGCCAGGATGTCGGGGATGTGTTCGTCCCCCATCGGCACTTCTTGCAGCGCTACCACGTCGGCATCGATCTGGCGCAGCACCGCCGCCACGCGCTGGGCCGAGCGGCGGCGGTCGTAGCCGACCGCGCCATGGATGTTATAAGTGGCTATGGTCAGCGGCCAGGGCGAGTCAGCCGGATTGCCGTCCTGAAGCTGCATATCGAGGCGTTCAGTTTTTGCGTTCATGCCGGCTCCATGCCCTGGCGTTCGCCCGCGCGGCGCAACAAACGGCTGGCAAAGAAGGCCACACCGATCAACAAGGCAGCCAGCCCGATCAGCGCACCAAAGGTGCCGGTGCTGGGGTGGCGCACGGCTTCGGCAAAGTGGTGCACAAACAGCACGGTAATAATGGAACCGGGCGTCATGCCTATCATGGTGCCGATCATGAAATCACGCAGGCTCAGGTGTGAGGCGCCGCAAATCAGATTGACGATGACCACCGGCCCCAGCGGAATCTGCCGCAGCAACGCCACGCTGATAATGCCGCGCCGCGCCAGCTTCATCGACAGCCGATTGGCACGCTGGCCTGCGATGCGACGCAATGCATCACGCGGCAGCCATGTGCCCATCCAGAAGGTAAACGCCGCCGAAGCAGCCGTGCCTGTCAGGGCATAAGCAATGCCCAACGCAGGGCCGAATACCAGGCCGGTGGCGATGACCAGCACCGAATGCGGAAACATCAAAACCGTGCCCAGCACATAAGCCGCAATCACGATCAGGGGTGACAGCGGCATATCCCGCACGCGGGCGGCCAGGCGCGATAAGGCTTGCGGATCAACGTATTGCGCCAGCGGCGTCCAGCGCCAGAGCGCGGCCAGCGCCAGGCAAACCAGCGCCACGCCAGCGATCACCATCAAACGGCTGCGCAACGGCCGTTTGGCTGCGTGCGGTACCAGTTGCGACACAAGTTGATCGGTGGGGACGATGCGTTCCGGGTCGAGCACGGACAAAGCCGGCACCACCGCTTCGTCTTCGGGGCGCGCCACCGGATCCAGCGGGGCCAGCGTACGGCCTGGCTTTTGCAGTGCTTCGATCGAGGGGATCAGGCGGCCATGTTCGGCGATGGCGGCGGCCACGTCTTCCGGCTCGCAAGCCAGATGCTCGCTGAGCAGGCGTGCCCGCACGCGTGCAATACCGGCACGGATATCGGCACGGCCGCGCGCTTCAATGGCGATATTGCATTCGGTATCCATCACCATCGAGCGGTTATTGATATTGGCCGAGCCGATGCTCAAAAAGTCATCGTCGGCGATCACCACCTTGGCGTGCACATTGATGCAGGTTTCTTCCAGGCCGGGCATCTCGGGCGAATACAGACGGTAGTGATCATGCTGGTCCGCTTGCTTCATCAAGGCATGCACCCGGGCCCGTTGCACCCCCATCGTAATGCGCTCCAGCCAGCCGTTATTGACGCGGCGGCTTACCACCACGATATCGGGCGCATCTGCCGTGGCCAGGCGCGCGGCCAGCTCGGCGGCGATGGCGCCAGAGCTGAAATACTGGTTTTCAAAATAGAGACTGCGTTGCGCCTGCGCGATGACGTCATCGTAGAGCTGGCGAATTTCCTGCACGCCGTTGCTTTGATCGGTGGGTGGCTCGGTGCGCGAAACCGCCAGTTGCACCTGCTGGAAATCGGGCTCGACATCGGCAGGCCACGGGTTGTTGTCGGCGGAGGTGAGCGATTCTGGCCAGAGCGGCACGCGCACGCCGGTTGCGTTATGCCAACGCTCGCGCACCAGTTGCGCGGCAATGCGCGAAGCCGGGCCATCAAACATGGCCTGCACGTCATGGAAGGGTTGATAGGGCGCGCCGTCGGCGTTGCAGCGTAATTCGTGCTCGCAATCATGCGCTGGCGTATCCCAACGGCTGTGCGTCAGATCGATGCCGCCGACAAAGGCCAGCCGGTCGTCGATCACCACCACTTTTTGATGATGTGAGCCGCCCAGTACCGGATGCGCATCCAGGCGAAAATGTAGCCGCCGTTGGCCTTGCCAGCTGAGTTTGAGCGAGCTGAGCCATTCGCGGTCCATGGCAAACAGCAGGGTGTAATCCCAGTTCAACACATAGATATGCAAGCTGCGCTGCCGCGCCAGCACCGCGCGCAAAAAATCCCCCAGCGCTTCGGGCAGGCCGTCGTTGGCGCCGTTGGGTTGCAGGCACAAGCGGCTGTCGATATCCCAGCCCACGATAAATACCGAGTGCCGCGCCTTGGCGATGGCGCTGCGCAAGGCGCTGAAATACGCGTCGCCATCGATCAAAACGGCGACCCGGTCGGCCTGGGCAATCTGCCAGCAATTGCGGCCAGGTTGCAGCAGCGCTTGGGCTTGGTGAGGTTCTTCGGGCTTCATGGCCTTGTGTTCAGTCTGGCCTGATCAGGCGGAGGGCCGGGGCAGGGCGACCGGTTATCCAGTGCGGTTGTCTGGGAGTTGATCATCCCCGCGCGCTGCCGCCCATGCCGTCGGACGGCAGCGGATACGGCTGTGAGACGCGCACGCTTTCCACGGATGTAGCCGCTGCAGACCATTCCGCCGGCGCCGCGCCGCTAGTACGCCAGCGCCGCGCCGCCGCCATGCCGTAACGGTTCGCTCACGGCCGTGATGCTGCCATCAAGGTTGAACTGCAAGCCGTTGGCGGCCCCGATTTCGTCCCCGGCTTTCCAGCGATAGCCATACCGTTCAAGCGCGCGCTGTTGCGGGCTGCCGATAAACTGCAACAGCGTTTCGACCTCGGTGACGTCGTTATTGCGCTGGCTTATGCGCGGCGCGGCCACGGCATCGGCCAGCGACATGCCGAAATCAAGGTGGTTGACGATGGTCTGCAAGACCGTGGTGATGATGGTGGCGCCGCCGGGCGAACCGATCGAAAACGCAGGCTTGCCGTCTTTGAACACCAAGGTTGGGCTCATGCTGGAACGCGGCCGCTTGCCCGCTTCCGGGATATTGGGCGACGGCCCGCTAAAGTCGAAATCCGTCATTTCGTTATTCAGCAAAAATCCGCGCCCGGGTACGACCATGCCGCTACCGCCCCAGCTTTCGATGGTGAAGGTGTAGGCGACGATATTGCCTTGCGCGTCGGCGACGGTCAGATGCGTGGTGTGTGCGGGCTCAGTCTGGCTGGCCGAAACGCGGACAGGGCGCAATGGATAAGACGCATCGTTCTGGAACGGATAGGGGTCGCCCTGCGCCAGCTTGCCCGGGTCCGCTTGCATATCGATGCTGGCCGCGCGTTGTCTGGCAAACGCGGGCGACAGCAATCCCGCTTGTGGCACATCCACATATTCCGGGTCAGCCACGTAGGCATTACGGTCGGCAAACGCCAGCCGCGATGCTTGCAGATACAGATGTTCGGCCTGGGCGCGGGGCAAATGCGCCATATCAAATTGCTGCAGGATGTTCAGCGCCTCGGCAATGGCAATGCCGCCGCTGCTGGGAGTGCCCATGCCGTACACGTCATAGCCGCGATAGCGCGTATGCACTGGCGGCCGCAGCCGGGCCTGGTAGTCTGCCAGGTCGGCCAGGCTCATCTGGCCGGGGGTGACCTCGACACCAGGCGCGGCTGGAGGCTGGTTAACGGTCTTGATCACATCCTGTGCCAGATCGCCGTGGTAGAAGGCGTCGGCACCGCCTTGCGCCAACAGGCGATAGGTCTGTGCCAGTGCGGGATTGCGAAACAAGCTGCCTTGTGGCAGCGCTTTGCCCGCGTGTAGATAAAGCTGGCTGGTGCTGCTAAAGCGGGCGAATTTGGCTTCGTTTTCCGTATTGATGCGATGAAAATTGGCGCCGATCACAAAGCCGTCTTGCGCGACGCGGATGGCGGGCTGCAAGACCTGGCTTAACTTCATGCTGCCATAACGATGCAAGGCTTCGTCCCAGCCGCGCACGGTGCCGGGGACGCCGACCGCGATGCCATTGGGCACCGCTTCAGCCCATGGCAAAACCTTGCCGTCGCGGGTAAACACCTGGGGCGTAAACGCGGCAGGCGCGGCTTCGCGGTGGTCGATGCTGATAACGCGGTTTTCTTTGGCCGAGTAAATCAACATAAAACCGCCGCCGCCGATGCCGCAACTGAATGGATCGGTAACACCCAGCACGGCGGCAGCGGCCACGGCGGCGTCAATGGCGTTGCCGCCCTGGCGCAAAATCTGCAGGGCAGCGCGGCTGGCGGGTTCGGATATTGTCGCCACCGCCGCGTGTTGGCCTGTTGCAACCGGCGTGGCCGCCCAGACCGGGCTGCACGCCAGCAAAGCGTAGCAAAGGACGATTAATTTGAGCGCACGCCAGCTATTCATTGCGATGTCCTATGGAGCAAACGCGTTGATTCTGGCACAGCCACTGGCCCGCGTCGTAACGGGTGCCAGCGATAGGATGGCTTATGCCTGATGCGACTGATTGCTGGCGGGGTGCGCGGTATGGCGCATGCGTCCGGCATTGAGTGCCACAAACAACATCAGCAAACCCACGCCGCCAAAGGCCAGCGGCAGCGAGGTGGCGCGGGCGATGTAACCGACCAGCGCCGGGCCAGCCAGCATGCCGGTGTAGCCCAGCATCACGATGGTCGGCAAGGCGGCCGACGCATCGACCCCGTGCACGCGGCTCCCCGCGCCAAACAACACGGGCACCACGTTGGATGCGCCCAGGCCGACCAGCACAAAGCCGACCAGGCTGAGCCACGTCCACGGCGCGGTGACGATGACCACCATACCAAGCGCGGCCGTCAGCCCGCCAAACAGCACAACCTTGAACGGACCAAGCGCGCGTACCACGCGGTCACCGGTCAAGCGGCCGGCGGCCATCGCCACCGAGAACGCGGCATAACCAATGCCCGCCGAGGCTTCTTCTACGCCGCGCTCAAAATGCAGAAACACCGCGCCCCAATCCAGCATGGCGCCTTCGGTCAAAAACGAGCAGAAACACAGCGCGCCGATCAATAACACCGTGCCGTTATTAAAAGCCAGATGCGATTTTTTCTGGTCGCTCGGGCGTTCGGTGTGCTGCACCAAGGCGCTGAACTGGGTAAAGCACAGCACGGCGCACAACGCGCCGACCACCACGGCACACAGCAACAAAGACACGCCTGATTTCAGTAACGCTGCCAATGCCGCGCCACCAACCAGACCGCCCACCGAGAACAAGCCATGGAAGGACGACATCAAGGGGCGGGCAGCCATGTTTTCGACCACCACGGCCTGATCGTTGATCGAGACGTCAAGCACGCCGATCAAGGCGCCAAAGATAAATAGTGTCACTGCCAGCAACAGTGGCGTGGGCGCCAGCACCAGTGCAGGGATGACCAGCAACAGCGCCAATCCGGCGGCGCGTATCACTTGCGCGCTACCCCAGTGCCGCAACAGACGGCTGGTCAAAGGCATGGCCAGCATGGCGCCGCAGCCCAGCGTCAACAAAATGGAGCCGAGCACGGCATCGTCCAGATTCAAACGCAATTTGGCGTAGGGCACCATCACCGCCCAACTGGCGTTGGCGATGCCAATAATCAAAAAAATCAAGCGTGTAGCGCGGCAAGCAGGCTGCCAGGCAGCAGTGGACGACGACATCGAATACTCCAGCGTGAGATTGTTTTGTTGTTGTGCGGTACTACGGATTAGCCAGCGACGATTACATCGACCCCTGCCGCCCGCAGCCGTGCTAACTGCGTGGCATCGGCGTCGGGTTCGACCACCAGATGGTTGATATCGGCGAGGTCGGCAATGGCAAAAGGCGCGCCGGTGCCCAGCTTTTCATTGGTTGCCACCGCCACCAGCGCGCCACAACTGGCGGCGAGCTGGCGCTTGAACGCCGCGTCTTCGGCATTGCCCGCGCCGATGCCGACTTCGGCGTCGATGGCGCAGATACCCATAAAACATAGATCGGGATGCATGCGCTGCAGCTCGGATGAGGCTTGCGTGCCCAGCGTGCCGCCGATATGCGGATCAAAACTGCCGCCAATCAACACCACCTTGATGTCGTCGCGCCCGGTCAGTGCGACCGCGACGGCGGGCGAATTGGTGGCGACCGTCAAGCCAATGTCTTCCGGCAATTGCCGTGCGATTTCGACATTGGTGGTGCCGCTATCCAGAAAAATCAGCTGTCCGCCCTGTGCCAGCCGCGCCGCCGCGCGCGCCAGTTGCTGCTTGCGCCCGACATGCTCACTGCTGCGCTCTTGCACCGGCCGATTGGCCGCTGCCATGGCAATTGCCCCGCCATACACGCGCAAACAGGCACCGGCCGCCGCCAGCTCGCGCAAATCGCGCCGCACCGAGTCTTCCGAGATGCCGAATTCTTGCGCCAGATCTGCCGCAAGCACCCGACCCTGCTGCGCCAGGCGCTCGCGGATAATCTGATGCCGATCCGCCGGAAAGCTGGCATTGCTAAAGCGATCTTTGCGTTCTGTGTTGTTCATGCGCTTGCACGTTTCCCGGTATAAACGTGTGCAATCGTGCATCAATGTGCATGCGCGGTCAATCGTGATGCGCAGAGTGGGCAGCGAGCGGTGAAGTTCTACCCGGCGGCGGGGCGCGGGCGTTGCTGCGGATGCAGTAGCTAGCCCGGTTCCAGATCACAAGCTATGCAGCCAAACTGTACAGCTAAACTGTATTAATGTTATTGTCCGCCGCATGCCAGAAGCCATCCCCAACTCCGGACATCCCGAATTGCTTGAACTGGCCGGCGAGTTACGCATCTCGCTGGCCAAGCTTATCCGTCGCCTGCGCGAGCAAGCCGATCCAGGTGATCTGACCCATGCGCAGAAATCCGTCTTGTTACGGCTGGACCGCGATGGGCCCGCTACGGTGAGTGCGCTGGCGCGGGCCGAGAGCGTGCGCCCGCAATCGATGCGGGTGACGGTAGCGGGTTTGCAAACGCTGGGGGCGGTGGCGGGGCAGCCGGACCCCAACGATGCGCGGCAGACGCTGATTGCGCTCACTGACGCTTTTCGCGAAAAGGTAAAACACACACGTGCTGTCAAAGAAGACTGGTTGTTGCGTGCCTTGCAGGCTCAGTTGACGGCGGACGAGCAAGTCACGCTGGCCGCTGCCGTGGCCTTGCTGCAACGCCTGGCCGAATTCTAGATACAGGGGAAAACTGAATATGCAGACGCTTGTTTCAGCGCACTGGCTGGCGTATTTCTGGGGCGGCGCATTCTTGTGCAATGCCGTGCCGCATCTGGTTGCGGGCGTGATGGGCGCGCCGTTTCAGACGCCATTTGCCCAGCCCTCGGGTAAGGGTTTGTCGTCGTCGACGGTGAATGTGTTATGGGGATTTTTTAATCTGCTGGTGGCTTATGGTTTGTTGATGCGGGTCGGCGCTTTTGATTTGCGCGTGACGGGCGATGCGTTGGCGGCGGGCTTGGGCATGCTGGCTATGGCCTTGTTTGCCGCACGCACCTTCGGCCCTTTGCACGGGGGAAATCTGCCCAGGTCGGCCGAGCGGACTGCGCAATGAATGCGGGCGTTTTTCGTTCGCTCAAGGTTTTTAATTACCGGGTCTGGGCCGCTGGCGCACTGGTATCCAATATCGGCACCTGGATGCAGCGTACCGCGCAAGACTGGCTGGTACTGACCCGGCTAACGCATCACAACGCCTCGGCCGTCGGCATGGTGATGGCACTGCAATTCGGGCCGCAATTGCTGCTGTTGCCTTGGACGGGCTCGGCAGCCGATCGCTACCAGCAACGCAAGTTGTTGATGCTGACGCAGGCCACCATGGGTGTGCTGGCGCTGGGGCTGGGTCTGTTGACGGTCAGCGGCGTGGTGCAACTGTGGCACGTTTATGTGTTTGCCTTTCTATCGGGGTGTACCGCGGCGTTTGATGCGCCGGTGCGGCAGACCTTCGTGGCGGAACTGGTGGGCGATGCCGATTTGCCCAATGCGGTCGGCCTGAACTCCACCTCATTTAATGCGGGCCGCATGGTGGGCCCGGCGGTCGCCGGTATGGTGATTGCTTCGGTGGGAACCGGCTGGGCGTTTCTGCTTAATGGCGCCAGCTTCTTTGCCGTGCTGCTCTCACTGACTTGTCTGCGCCAAAGCGAGTTGCGGCCCAATCCACGGGCGCGGCGCAGCAAGGGCAGCTTTGTCGAAGGCTTGCGATATGTCTGGGCGCGACCGGATCTGAAGGCAATCTTGCTGATGCTGTTTCTGATCGGCACCTTTGGTCTCAATTTTCCAATCTTTATTTCGACCATGGCAGTGAGCGTGTTTCATACCGATGCGCGCGGCTACGGTTTGCTGTCGTCGGTGATGGCCATCGGTACCCTCTCGGGCGCTTTGCTGGCAGCTGGGCGCGGCACGGCCAGTTTCCGCGCTCTATTAATTGGCTCGGGCTTGTTTGGCGTGGGTTGCACGCTGGCCGCACTGGCACCGGCGTACTGGGTGTTTGCACTGGCGCTGGTGTTGATCGGCGTGTCGGCCATGACCTTTACCAACGGCACCAATGCATTAATGCAGTTATCCACCGAGCCCGCCATGCGTGGTCGCGTTATGGCTTTGCGGCTGGCGATTGCCCTGGGTGGTACGCCCATTGGCGCGCCCGTGGTGGGCTGGGTGGCGGACCATGCCGGGCCACGCTGGTCCCTGGGCATAGGCGCCGCCTCAGGCTTTGCTGCGGCGGCGGTGGCGATCTATGCCCTACGCCAGCGTTTACATACGCCCGAAGGCTGAGCGCGCCCGGCTGGCCCGCCGAGCAAAAAAAACCGCGCTCAGTCTGCACTGGCGCGGTTTTTATATTTAAGGCTAGCGGCTTATTGCCCGGGGCTGATCGGATTGCCTGGCACGTGCGGCGAAGGCGAGAGCGGCGTGATCGGATCGGGCGGCACCGGCAGGCCCGGCTGCGGCGGCGTGCCAGGCAGGCCGGGTGCGGGATCGGTTTGCGGCAGATCGCCCGGGGTGGAAACCGGTTCTGGATTGATGATCGGCATGGCGGGTGCTCCCTGTATTGAGTGCGGTTGCGATGAAACCATTCTGGGCTTTGCCGGTGGCAGATGCTGTGCGCGGGCTGCGCGATCCGATGTCGGCGCATGCCGCGCAGGCGGGCAGGACGCACATGCCAGGCATATGCTGACGCGCGATCACGCCTATGCCTTGCAGGCTACCCGCGGCCATGAGCGTAAAACTGTGCTGTGTAATTGCAACCAGGAGCGCTGCCATGACCCAGTTCAACCGACCCGATACCCCGCTGTCGCGTGACACCGCCGCGCGCGGCTATGTGCCGAATGCGTCGGCCGAAGAGCTTGATGATCCCGAGACCAATAATCTGAACAAGCATCCGATGGAACATACCAACTGGGTTGATCCTGCCGGCCGCGTGGATCAGGCCGCCAGTGATGGGCAGATTGCGGATGAGGCCAATGGCCGTGATGCCAATCCCTTGTATGCCGATCGCGCCGATCGCCGCGAGGGCCCGCCCCAGGGCACCAATACACCGCTGGATGTGAGCAATCGCAAACAGGTTGGTGGGGTGGATGGCGATATCAATATGCCAGTACGCGGGGTGGTGCCGGGTAATGTGGGTTTGCCCAATCAAACAGATGACAAACGCTAATGCCAGGCTAATCTGGATAAGGCGCGGATTTAAATGCAGAAAGTAATACCGGAAATGAAAAAACCCGCCGAAGCGGGTTTTTTCATTAATACTTTGGTGCCCAAGAGAAGACTCGAACTTCCACGCCCTTGCGAGCGCTAGGACCTGAACCTAGTGCGTCTACCAATTCCGCCACCTGGGCACTGTGCTACGCTAGAATGAACTCGCGTTGCAACGAAGAAGCGCGATTATCAGGAAACCCGAAAACAATGTCAAGAAAGAAAACAGCGATTATCACATCTACTTCTGGCGCTATCGCCACTCCGTCCTTACGTCAACAAGATCCGCATCTCGAGCGCGAAAAGCAGCGCTACGATAATCCATTGCCCTCGCGCGAATTCGTGCTCAAGGTATTGGCCGATGCTGGCGCACCGCTCGAGGTGGATGTGCTGGTGCAGATGCTGGATATCACCCCGCCTGAGCGTGCGTTCTTTGAACGCCGTCTGGGTGCCATGAGCCGCGAAGGCGAGCTGATGATCAACCGTAAAGGCGCGGTGTGTTTGCCGGAAAAGATTTCGCTGGTGGCCGGTCGGGTGCAAGGCCATCCCGAAGGCTTCGGCTTTGTGGTGACTGATGAGCCGGGCAATGACTTTTATCTGTCGCAACGCGAGATGGAAAAAGTGCTGCATGGTGATCGTGTGCTGGTGCGCGAATCGGGCGTTGATCGGCGTGGTCGCAAAGAAGCCACCATTGTTGAAGTGACCGAACGCGCCAATAGCACGCTGGTCGGGCGTTTGATTGCCGAGCAGGGTGTGTTTATCGTCGCCGCAGAAGACAAACGCATCGCGCGCGATATCCTGGTGCCGCCGCACGAAACCGGCGGGGCCAAACCGGGCCAGGTGGTTGTGGTGGCGCTGATCCAGCAGCCGGAACGCCATGTGCAGCCGCTGGGCCGCGTGGTGGAAATTGTCGGCGATTACGGCGACCCCGGCATGGAAATCGAAATTGCCCTGCGCAAGCATAATCTGCCGCATGTGTTTTCGGATGCCGCCAGAGCGCAAGCAGAAGCCACTTCCCAGAAAGTGGGCAAAAAAGAATTGAAACCGGTGCAAGGCGTCGAGCGCGAAGATTTGCGTGATCTGCCGCTGGTGACAATAGATGGCGAAACCGCGCGCGATTTCGACGATGCGGTCTATGCCGAGAAAAAAGGTAAAGGCTGGCGCCTGGTGGTGGCGATTGCCGATGTCAGCCACTACGTGACGCCGGGCGATGCGCTGGATGCCACGGCAATTGAACGCGGCAATTCGGTTTATTTTCCGCGCCGGGTGATTCCCATGCTGCCGGAAGAAATCTCCAACGGCATATGTTCGCTTAATCCCGCAGTGGATCGGCTTTGCATGGTCTGCGATATGAATGTGGGCGCCTCGGGCAAGATCAAGAAATATCGCTTTTACCCCGCAGTGATGCATTCCAAAGCGCGCCTGACCTATAACAAGGTCTGGGACATGATAGAAAATCCCAAAGGCGACAATGCAAAGCAATACAAAAAAGTACTGCCGCATATCAATACGCTTTACGACCTGTTTAAAGCCTTTGCTGCAGCCCGCGGCAAGCGCGGCGCAATTGATTTTGAAACCACCGAAACCGAAATCCGCTTTGACGATAATGGCAAGATTCGCGAGATCGTGCCGGTGGTACGCAATGACGCGCATAAATTGATTGAAGAATGCATGTTGGCTGCCAATGTATGCGCGGCAGATATCCTGATTAAAAACAAACACCCCAGTCTGTTCCGGGTGCATGAAGGCCCGACGCCCGAGAAGCTGGACAAGCTGCGCGAATATCTGCGCTCATGCGGCTTGACGCTGGAAGGGGGCGAAAGCCCGCAAGCGGCGGATTATTCGGCGGTGATGGCGCAGATCAAGCAGCGTCCAGATATGCCGCTGCTGCAAACCATGCTGCTGCGCAGCCTGCAACAAGCGGTGTATAGCCCGGACAATAAAGGCCACTTTGGCCTGGGCTACGAGGCGTATACCCATTTCACTTCGCCAATCCGGCGCTATCCGGATTTGCTGGTACATCGCTCGATCAAGGCGATTCTGGCTGGCAAGAAATACAAGCCCGCGCAAAAGTGGGATGCGCTCGGCGTGCAATGCTCAGTGACCGAGCGCCGCGCTGATGAAGCCAGCCGCGACGTGCTCAACTTCCTCAAGTGTTATTTCATGCAGGACAAAGTGGGCGAAGTGTTTGAAGGCAGCGTCGCCGCTGTCACCGGCTTTGGCTTGTTTGTGCTGCTCGATAATCTGTATGTCGAGGGCCTGGTGCATATTTCGGAACTGGGCAGTGATTACTTTCAGTACGACGACCGCCGGCATGAATTGCGTGGCGAGCGCACCGGCCAGGTGTATCGCCTGACCGACCGCATTCGCGTGCGCGTGGCGCGGGTGGATCTGGATACCAGCAAGATTGATTTTGTGCTCGCACCGTTGGGCGCGCCGGCCAGTACCGAGCCGTATAGCCCGCCGGCACGCAATGGCGATCGGCGCGGGAATACGCGGTCGCGCTTTGCCAGCAATGCACCCGTGGTAGAGGCCCCACTCGCGGCGCAAACGCCGTTGGCTTCGCCGGCAGAGGCTGCGGTTAACCAGGCCGTCGCCAGCGTGGCGCTTGCCGAGCCGGGCAAAAAGCGTCGCAGCCGTGATCGCAACCGCAATCGCAACGCCACGCGCAATGCCAACCTGGCGGCTACCTCGAATGCGGCGGTACCTGCGGCCGCAACCTCAACGACGCCACCCGCTAATCGCAGCGGCCGCAATTCGGTCAAGCCCAAACCCGTCGCCGCCGCTGTGGCAGCACCCGCGCCCAAGCAGAAAGCTACGCGCGCAGAACGGCGGGCCCGTGCTGCGGCACGTGCGGCACAAGTAAACAATGAGGTGCTGAGCGCTGCGACGCCTGCGCCCGCAGTGACGGAGCCCCCAGCCCGGCCGACTACTGCGGCAAAGTCGAAGACGCCAGCCGTATCGGCACAGAAAACGACGACGGCCCCCAAAGCGGCGGCAGCCAAAGCGACGGCAGCCAAAGCAGCGGTGGCCAAGCCCGCAGTGGCAGCACCCGAAGCAGCCAGCGCCAAAGCAAAACCAGCCGCGTCGAAAGCCGCGTCGCCCAAGGCAAAGGCCCAAGCCGCTGCACCGAGCACCACAAAAGCCAGCGCCACGACGGCGCAGCAAGCAGCGAGCAAAGCGCCTGCGGCCAAGGCAAGCAAAGTGACAGCGGCGCCCGCAGCGGCAACCCGGGCGGCCAAAGCCAGCCCCGCCGCAGCACCGGCCGCCACAGCGAGTAGCACCAAAGCGGCGGCCAGCCCCGCCACCCCCGCCGCAGCCAAGCCCACTACGCGCAAGGCCAGCAGCGCCAAACCCGCAGTAAGCAAAGCCGGCACTGCCAAGGCCGCCACGCCCAAAGCCGCCCCGCCCAAAGCCAAGGCCACCGCCGCATCGACTGCGCCAGCACCGTCGGGCAAAACCGCTGCTGCGACTAGCCCGGCACCGGCTGCTACAGCGCGATCACGTAAAAAGGCGCAAACTGCGCCCGATGCTGATGTTGCAGCGCCCACAGCCGCACCGCGTAGTCGCAAAAAGCCGCCCGCTGCGCAATAAAGCGCGCGCGTACGGCAGGGCAGCGGTAGTTTAGTTGTCTTGTCGTACGCTGCTGGCGAGAAATTCGCGCTGGCTGGCGTCCATGTGCACGATGCGGCATACCAGCTTGAAGCGGCTGAGTTTGCCCACCAGGGTGCTGCTGGCAATCTGGCCACGGAAGTCGAGATAGCCGCGTCGGCCTTGGGTGTCCAGCACATCCAGGCAGATGCGGCACTCCACCCCGGCAGGCACGTTATGCTCAGACAGGATTACAAATGATTGTTCGCTGGCTTCCATGGCCCGGCCAAAGATGGGCGTGCTGGCATGGTCCAGGATCAGGGCGGCGCGCCAGCCCACAAGCTTGCGCCTGGTCTGGTCAGGGTATCCGGCGGGCAGGTTCATTTTTTTTGGCCATGCAGCAGGGCTGCGGGTCTTTAGTAGTAACGGGTTTTTGATGTTCTGGTTTTATTTTGGAACGCGAGTGCGATTTTACTGCACTGCGTCAAACAGGAGGAAGGTTCCCACATGTTTATCGTTGATCGCTCTGCCGCGCTGATCCGGCCCAAGCAACCGTTTCTGGACTGGCTTAATGCTTTGCCTGGCAATGAAGTCACCCTTACGCTCGACGATATCCGCGCCGATTGCACCGTGATTCTGGTGCCGGAAGTCAGTGAACCCGAAGATGGTATTTCTTACATCGATGATGTTGCTGATCGCTTGTTCGAGATGGAACTTGCGTCGTGGGCCGAGGACGAAAGCCAGTGGCCGACCAAACGTAATCTCAAGTTGTTCTGGGAATGGTTTGATGTCGAAATCCATCTGGGCGTAATGGACAGTGTCTCTGAAGACATCCACAACACGCCCGCGGACCACGGTTATCACTAAGCAGAACGCGCGGTGCGCCGTGATTTGATTTGATCAGTGATTGCAGCGGCTACGGCCGCTGCAGTTTTATGGAGTGTTACATGCGTCGCTTCAAGTACCTTGCTGTGGCTGCCCTGGTCTGTGCCGGTCTGGCGCAGGCCGAGCCGCTCAACTACAACGTGGTGAATCTGGAAGCCAGTGCCAGCAAGGACGTCAGCAATGATCTGGCGACCGCCACCTTGTTTGTTGAACTGACTGACAGCGATCCGTCGCGCCTGGCCGACAAAGTGAACCAGACGCTCAATGCCGCGATCAAGCTGGCCAAACAGAACAGCTCGATCCAGACCGCCGGTACCGGCTATGCCACTTATCCGGTGTACAACAGCAAAACCAACAAACAGGAAGCCTGGCGCGGTCGTGGCGAATTGCGTCTGACCAGCCGCGATTTTCCAACCTTGTCCCGTTTGCTGGGCCAATTGCAGCAACCATTGGCCAGCGGCTTGCCCTTACAACTGGCGGGCATACGCTATGGCGTTTCGGACGAAGCGCGCAAGCAGACCGAAGACATGCTGATCGAGCAAAGCATGAAGGCCTTCCGCCAACGGGCCGATCTGGTTCGGCAAGGCTTTGAAGGCGCCAGCTGGCGCATGGTCAACGTCAATATCAATACCAGCGACAGCGGTCCGCAGCCCATCATGGCCAAAGCCATGCTGATGCGCGCGCCAGTGGCCGAAGCCGCACCGGCGCCGCTTGAAGGCGGCGACAGCAAGTTGTCGGTGACGGTGGCGGGCTCGATCCAGATTCAATAACCCGAGCGCCTTGTGCCCATGACCGCGCCCGCCCTGATGCTCACTGTGGTGACATCGCGGCGGGCGTGCTTATGGCTACGCGGCATGACTGTGCTGGCGCTGATCACCGCGCTGTTTTTGCCATGGCCGTGGCGATTAGTCATGCTGCTCGGCGTGGTGTGTTATCAGCGGCGGGCTACGCCGCCGTACCCGCTCACAGTGGAAGTCGGCCCCGGTGGCTGGACGCTGGCCCAGGGCGGGCAACCCGCACGCTCATTGCGTTGGCTGCCTGGCACGCTGATTACGCCGCAGTTGGTGATTCTGCACGGCCGGGATCGGGCCAACGGCCGCTTTGTGGCGCTGCCAATCTGGGCGGATAGTGTTTCGGCCGACGCCCACCGGCAGCTGCGGCGGCTATTGCGCTGGGGCGTGCGGCTGGATCAGGCCCCACAGCGCAATTAATTAATGCGCGTCCAGTTTTGCGTACGCGTATTAAAGAATCCCGATTCGCGATAAGCGCGTTCGATCACCCCTTTGGCACGCAATTGCGCCAGGCCTTTTTCCAGCGCGGCGTAGGTGGCGGCGCCATTCGGGGCCAGCTTGCTGACAAAATAATGGCGGCTGCCCTCCAGCCCGACCTTGATTTGCGGAATTGGCACCAGCTTGTAGCCGACCAGCGACAAAGACATATCCGGCGTGGGCTGGAACGGGGCCAGCAGCACATCGGCGCGGCCTTTTTCGACCATACCCACCATGGAATCCCAGCTTTGCGTCTGCAGCACATTGCGCAGTTTCAGGCCGTTGAGCGTTGCGACATCCGGCAACCAGCTTTCTGCCACCACCGCCGTCAGCATCTGCACGTCGGCCAGGCTGCGTGCCGCCAGCGCGGCTTTGTTTTCCGGCGTGGTGTAGAGGCCCGCTTCAAATTCGCCGGGGCGGATCATCGGTGCTGACACAAACACCTTGTCCTTGATCGAGCCCAGATCAACCAGCCATGCGGTATTGCCACCCATGGTGGCGTTGCCGGACAGAATTTCCTTGAGATAACGCGTGTACGAATCGCTGGTGTTATCCACCTTCACCAGCTTGATCGGCACACGCAAACCGCCCAGCGCCAGGGCTTGTTGCACCAGCACCAGCTCAACCACATCGCGGCGCGAGCCCTGTCCATCAAAGTGGTTCAGGGTTAGCGGATCCCGGTTATCAATAAACCGGATGTAGTCGTTATAAACATCTTGCTGAGTCAGAATCGTGATCGGCTCATTGGCAGCGCGGGCAGGGGCGGTCAGTTGCAGCAGCAACAAGGCACCCAGAAGCAATCGGAAGGCGCGGAGCATGGTGGTTTCTGTTCCTGAAATGAAATCAGATGTGCCGGGGTCGGTGCCCGCGGCATTTTATTTTTGGGAGCGCGGCATATCATGGCAAGGCCGGCAAAATTCGACAACCGTCGCGCTGCTGCAGCGCGCAATTTCAGACAGTTTAGCTACAGCACCATGGCGCGGGGCCGGGCAGCATGCACCGGCAAAGTGTGCAGCTTTGATGCATGCAGATTAAGACGTTGATAGTTTTCTTAAATTAGCAGGATGAACTTTCCCGATTTGACAGTCTGGTGTGAGCGCCCCTATTGTCACCGGGTTTTCAGCAACCACTCTCAGGAGATCAACATGGCCGTTCTCGTTGGCAAGCAAGCCCCGGATTTCACCGCAGCCGCAGTGCTGGGCTCGGGCGAAATCGTCGATCGCTACAACCTCAAAGAAGCCACCAAGGGCAAGTACGCTGTGGTGTTCTTCTACCCGCTGGACTTCACCTTTGTGTGCCCGTCCGAACTGATCGCATTTGATCACCGCCTGGCTGAATTCCAGAAGCGCAATGTGGAAGTGATCGGCGTGTCCATCGACAGCCAGTTCACCCACAACGCATGGCGTAACACCCCGGTTGAAAACGGCGGTATCGGCAAAGTGGGTTACACCCTGGTGGCCGACACCAAGCACGAAATCGCCAAAGACTACGATGTTGAATCGGCTGATGGCGTTGCTTTCCGCGGCACCTTCCTGATCGACAAAGACGGCATCGTGCGTCACCAGTACATCAATGACCTGCCGCTGGGCCGCAACGTGGACGAATTCATCCGTCTGGTTGATGCACTGCAGTTCACTGAAGAACACGGCGAAGTGTGCCCGGCAGGCTGGACGCAAGGCCAGAAGGGCATGAAGGCTGACACCGCAGGTGTTGCTGAATATCTGGCCGCCAATGCTGCCGCGCTGTAATTTGTAACAGCCATACTGTTTGCCAGGGCGCCGCAAGTCGGCGCCCTTTTGCTTTCCACGGTGCGGCATGGCGCGCCGCCGCTTTGTTGCTTGCCATGGTGAAATCTCCCTACGTTCAGCCCGCCACCGATACCCGATTGCGGCCGGTGGCTTTGGCCTGATACACCGCGGTATCGGCTTGTTTAACCAGTTCAGCCTGCTGCTGCCCCGGCAGTGGATACATACAGGCGGCACCCACGCTGATCGTAATCTGCCCGTTGGCGCTGGCGCCATGCGGAATCCGCAAATCCAGCACCGCCTGGCGCAGGCGTTCGGCCACCTCGTAACAGCCGACGATATCTGTAGCCGGCAGGATCACGGCAAACTCTTCTCCGCCATACCGCGCGGCCAGATCGCCGGGGCGCTGGGCAAAGTCGCCTATGGTCTGGGCAATCTGATACAAGGCCTGGTCGCCCATCTGATGGCCATACAGGTCGTTAAACAGCTTGAAGTGATCGACATCAATAAACAGCAAACCCACCACCCCACCGCTGCGGATGGTGCGTTGCCATTCCTGGTTCAGTTGCAGGTCAAAGGTATGGCGATTGGCCACGCGGGTCAGGCCATCCATCGAGGCCAGTGTAATCAGATGTTTGTTGGCGGCTTCGAGGGCCAGTTGCGCTTCTTTTTGCTGCGTGCCATCGCGCAGGTTGAGCAGATAGCGCACCTCGGAAAATTCGCGTCCCTGCATGCGGCGATACAAGGCATCGATCCATTGCCATTGGCCGGTGTCCAGCCGTTTGATGCGATAGGTGCTGCTGGCGCTTTCGTCACCATTGTTCAATGCTTCGAACGCGGCCTCAATCTGCGGCAAATCGTCCGGATGCACATTGCTGAAGGCCTGCAGGCCGAGCAATTGCGCCGGCTCGCAGCCATACAGCACGCGGGCCGCAGGCGACACATAAACCCGGGTACGTTGTTTATCGAGCAGGACGGTCATGTCATCGCTCGATTCGGTCATCATGCGAAACCGCGTTTCACGCTGGCGCAAGCGTGATTCCAGCCGTTTGCGTTCGGCCAGGGTGGCGGCCACCGGAAAAATCATCAACACGCAGGTCAGGATAAAACCCTGCAACAGCAGCAGATGCGACGTGGTGTCGCCCGGCACCAGCATCATCGGCCCATGTCCGGCCAGGGTCAGCCACAGCGCCAGCCCGCTGCCCAACACCACAGCCAGCAACGCACCGTGCAGGCCCATGCTGAACACGCAGCCGAGGATGGCGGGCAGGCACAAGAACAGAATCGGGTAACGGTTTTGCGCAAACACCAGCGCGGTAACGGCCAGCGTGCCGCTCAGCCATAACACGCTGGATTGCCACTGCGTGCGGCTGAACAGCCACGCCACCTGGTGCGCGCGCAAGGACACGGCCAGCGGCGTCAGCACAGCCAGGCCCAGCGCGTCGGCCGGGTACCACACTGAAAACGTGTCCCACAGCGGTTTATCAAACATGAACCACAGCAGGGCGGACGCCATCATGCCGGACACCGCCGGGCCCAACAGCATGCCGGACACGGCAAAGTGCCGCAGGATCTGAAAACGAGTGAAATCGGGCAGGCGCTCGGCGTGGTCACGCCAGGGCAGGGCCGCAATCCAGATTTCGATGGCATTGCAGAATGCCATGCCCAGCGACATCAGCGGCTGGTCATGCATGGCCATGCTGGCGCCGAAATTGCCCAGCATGGCGCAGAACAAAAACATCGGCCATTGCTCGCGCGGGCGCCCGAGCAAAACGCTCAGCACCACGGCATTGCCCAACCAGACCGGCGAAATGCGGCCTGCGCTGTGGCTGAACCACATCGCGAGCGCCGCCAGCACGCCGCTGGCCAGCGCGATGCCCAGCAAATGCCATGACACCAGACGGGGGCGCGGCGGGGCCGAGGTAGTGAAGGCGGGTTCCACGAGTTGCATCGCGATCATCCGGTTAGTAATGACAGCGAGTCTACAAATGGCCGGGACTATTTACGCCCAGGACCGCTCCTTGTTAGCGCAACGGCGGCGACTACATGCTCAGGCGCGGGCCTCGGCCAGCAACCACTGCGCAAAGCACTGCAGCGCCGCTGTGCAGGCCGGTAGCGCCTGCGGCATGACCAGGCTGAAGGTTTTGGATACCGTCTTGCCTTCGGGCCACGGCGCGACCAGATCACCGCGCGCCAGATCAGCCTCTACATACAAGCGCGGCACCAGCGCCACGCCGAGCCCAGCCTGAGCGGCCGCAATCAACATGGCGTGCAGATCGTAGCGCGCGCCCACGGCGGGATGGCGCAGCACAATGCCGGCTTCGTCTGCGTATTGTTGCCAGGCATCCGGGTTCTGCCGGCGATGCAGGCGTGGCAAAGCATCCAGTTCGCGCGAGGTCTGCAGCAACTCGGGATGGCAGACCGGCACCAGCACTTCCTGCACCAGCGGATACGTATGCATGCCCGCCCATGCGGGGTGTTCAAAGTGGATGGCGGCGTCAAAGCCGCTGTCTGCCAGCACGAACGGCGCCATGCGTTCGGTCAGGTTGATCTCGATGCCGGGGTGTTGCTGCTGAAAGCGGGCCAGTCGCGGGATCAGCCAGCGCATGGCAAAGGTGGGAATGGTGGCGATGTCCAGACTGGTGCTGTCGCTGCTTTGCCCCATGACGTAACGACTGTCGCGCTCCAGCCGGTCCAGCGACGCGCGCACTTGCACGGCGTAGCGTTCGCCATTGGGCAGCAGCCGCACGCGATTGCCGATGCGTTCGAACAGCGTGATACCAAGAAAGGCTTCCAGCCGCGCGATCTGGCGGCTGATTGCGCCTTCGGTGAGAGCCAGTTCGTCAGCCGCACGGGCAAAGCTGCGATGGCGGGCGGCTGCCTCAAAGGCCATCAGGGCGGTGTTGCTGGGAATTTTGCGGCGCATGGTTTTCCTGAAACGGCAGCCACGACGGGGCATGGGCTTGATGTTTTGTCATGGCAGGATACCGAATTATCGTTTTATCTGGCGTCCCGCCGTGGCTAGCATGAGCCAACCTCAACCCAAGGCCTTACGCAGCCTGCTTGCCTGAGCCGGAGCCCGCCATGATCTACACCGTTGAATGCAGCTATACCGACCCCGCCAGCGAAGCGGAATGGAATGATTTTTACGATCTGAGCAAACTGCCCGCACTGATTTCGGTGCGCGGCTTTCGCACTTCGCAACGCTTGCGTGCGTTAAGTCCAGCCGGCCCGCGTTATCTGGCGTTGCATAGCGTGGCCGACCTTGCCGTGTTGCAGAGCGCCGAATATCAAGCCAAAGGCGGCGGCAATTTCGCGCGTTGGCAGCCGCATATTACGGACTGGCGCCGCAATCTGTACGCGGGCCTGGAGCGTGCGCCAGAGGTTGCGGCCGACGAGCTGCTGGCGCTGAGCGCCGTTGGCCCAGCTAGCCTGCTGGGATGCGGACTAAGGCCATGGTCGCTGGCAGCGGTTGCGCTGGATCAAGCGCCACAGCAACGCTGGCTGGCCACGCTAAAGCGCGCCGCCTGCGCACAGATCGAAGCTATCCCACCAGACGTCTGTTTGTATATGCCGATTACGCAGCAACTCGTCAGCGCCGATGCTTGAAGCCGGCCCCGCCCCCATCTGCTAACCAGGCTAAACCCATGAACCTTGAGCCATTTCCCAGCCAGCATATCGGCGATTACACCCTGACCGCGCTCAGCGACGGCTACCTGCCGGCGCCGTTGACGCTGCTTTCCAATATTGACCCCGATACCGCCACGCAATTACACCTGGCCGCGGGCATGACCGATCCTGCCGCCATCCATATCAATAGCTATCTGCTGCGTGGCCGCGGCCGTACCGTGCTGATTGATGCAGGGGCGGGCGGCTACAAGCAATGGGGCGGCGACCTGCAGGCCAATCTGGCCCGGGCCGGTGTGCTTGCCAGCGAGGTGGATACAGTGTTGCTGACGCATGCGCATCCTGACCATATCGGCGGCCTGCTGGATGCCAGCGGGGCACTGGCGTTTCCGCACGCCGCATTGCGGGTGCATCAGGATGAACTGGCGTTCTGGCTGGATGATGCCCATCTGGCCCGCGCCAATGAGCGCGCGCAGGGCAATTTTTTGCTGGCACGCAAGGTGTTCGCGCAATACCACGCGCAGACGCAGCCATTTGCCGCTGGCGAAGTCCTGCCCGGCATCAGCGCCGTGGCCTTGCCGGGGCACACCGCAGGGCACAGCGGGTTTCGGGTGGACGGCGCAGCGCGCAGCGTGCTGGTGTGGGGCGATATCGTCCATTTTCCGCAGATCCAGATCGCCCGGCCCGAGGTTTCAATTGCGTTTGATCTGGACCCGCTGCAAGCCGCCGGGACGCGGGCACGCTTGCTGGATCGCGTCAGCGCCGATCGTTTGCTGATCGCCGGGATGCATCTGGGCGAGCTGGGCTTTGGTTATATCGAGCGAGTGGGCAAAACTTATCAACTGGCTTATGCCAACTGAGCGCTTCAGGCGCGACGTTTGGGCCGGAAGTACTGGGTGTCGCCATAAAAAGCGTCGTCTTGCTGCGGCCACCAGCCGGGAATGCCCAGATAAGGCAGCGGTGGCAGCTGGCGCGGGCGTTGCAGTTCGCCGTTGGCCAGCGCCGCCGCGATGCGCGCGTCCAGTTCGGCGACTTGCACGGCCGCGGGCAAATCAAACCAGGCGGGCGCAACCGGCAGCGTCCAGCATTTGGCGGTCAGGCCAGCAAAGGGCTGCAGCAGCGCTTCGAGTGTGGCATGGCCAAAGCACAATGCACTGATCTGGCGGCCCCATGCGGCGGCTTGAGTGCGGAACAGGTAGTGCCAGTCATGCTCGAGCAGCGCGTGCAGCAATTGCGCATCGCTATATGCAATCACCAGACCGCATTCATCAAACAAGGTGGCGGCGTCGCGCACCGGGCCGCGTGGGCCTGCGGGATTGGCCTGCAGTTCTTGATAATGCAGTGCGTTGAGTGCCGCCTTGCTCATCGGCCAGCCGCGCCAGATCAGCGCGTTGAATAGATCGTGCCAATGCGCATCACGCGTGGCAACGCGGCCGAGTTCATACACTTCCGCTTCGTAATAGCGAGTCAGACTGTCTTGCGGCACAAACTGGATGGGCAAGCCACGCGCGGTGCGCGCGCCAACATCGGCGCTGAGCTGGGCCAGATCAGGAAATTCATCCCAACCGGCCAACACGTCACGCACCAGGGCAAATGCGGGATGCGCGAATTGCGGATGTGGCCATGTCGGCATCAAGGCAGTTTGCCCATATCCAGACGGCCCTCGGCCTGTACCGCTGCATGGGCATCGGCCGTGGCCAACGCCTTGATTCGGATAAGAAAATGTCCGCCCGGGGTACATGGCGCGCTGTATTGCACACCCGCATCGCCGCCCAGCGATTTGATGCCCGCGGGCAAGGCGCCCGCGCTGGCGATACCGGGGATTTGCGCGCTATTGGCGCCTTTGGGCAGGGTATACAGATAACGGCCTAGGCTGGCACCGCCACGTTCGCTGAATTCCAGCAACAAGGCGCCGCTGTTGGCGGGAATATCGAACACGTTCAGCCCCGGGGTGGAACCGGCGCCGCCCAGTCTGGCGCATTGCTGGCCGGCCGGAATGGTGCTGCCATTCCACAGCGGGCTGGTGAAATGGGCGGTCAGCGTACCGGCGGCGTGGGCACTTAGCGGGATAAGGGCGCTAAGGGCGAAGGCGCGAGCCACACAATAAGACGCGAGTCGTAGGTTCATGAGCCGATGTCGGTAAGGGCAGGCCGCCAGTTTAACGGATTCGTCTGATGCAGCAGCACGCTGGCTCACGTCGGCGTCAGGTAAAAATTCCGTATAATGCCGGCTTTGGTTCCCGCCTTAGCTCGTCACCATGCCCGAACATATGATCGCGCCACCCGCAATGGGCGTCAGCCCGCGGCAGTGGTACGACAGCATCAGCCACGCACCCGGTTTTGTGGCGGACGCCGCCCAGTCCGCGGCCATCGATAAACTGGAAGCGCTGTATCAAGCGCTGGTCGAATTCAAACGCAAGCGGCATCGCTTGTTTGGCAAAAGCCTGCTGCCGCAGCCGGATGTGCCGCGTGGCGTCTGGTTCTGGGGCGGCGTCGGGCGCGGCAAAAGCTTTTTGATGGACGCGTTTTTTGCCGGATTGCCGTATTCGCGCAAAAAGCGGATTCACTTTCATCAATTTATGCAGAACGTGCAGCGTGAACTGGCCGAGCTCAAAAGCGAGCCGGATCCGCTGGTCAAAGTGGCCGAGAAAATCGCCCGTGGCACGCGCGTGCTGTGTTTTGATGAATTCCACGTGTCTGATATTGCCGACGCCATGATTTTGGGACGGCTGATGCAAAACCTGTTCGAGCGCGGCGTGGTGCTGGTCACCACCTCGAATTACGCGCCGGATGGGCTGTACCCCAACGGCCTGCAGCGTATCAACTTTCTGCCCACCATCGCACTGCTCAAACAGCATCTGGATGTTTTCAACCTGGATGGCGGCCATGATCATCGGCTGCGTGCGCTGTCTTCGGCGCATACCTGGATGGTGCCGGCTGATGCCGCAGCCGATAGCGCGCTGGATGCTTTGTTCAGCAAAGTGGCCACCGGCCCCGATCAAGCCAAAGTTATTACCATTGCCGGTCGTAATATCGTCTGCCGCCGCCGCGCGCCGGGCGCAATCTGGTTTGATTTCATGAAGATCTGCGGCGACCAGCGCGGCCAGGCCGATTATCTGCAACTGGCGCGGCAATATCACACGGTGTTGGTCTCTGGCATTCCCCAACTGACAGCCCGCCAGGCCTCCGAAGCGCGGCGGCTTACCTGGCTGGTCGATGTGTTTTATGACCATCGCGTCAAACTGGTGGTGTCGGCTGAGGCACAGCCGGAACAGATTTATACCGAGGGCCAACAGGCCAGCGAATTTTTCCGCACCGTTAGCCGCTTGACCGAAATGCAGAGCAACGAATATCTGGCGCTGCCCCACCAGGGTGTGCTGGAAAGCTTGTCCGGCATTATCGAAACCTGAACTCAATCGCGCCCAAACAAAAAGCCCGTCGCAACGCTGCGTGACGGGCTTTTGTTATTGCAAGCGGCAGGGCAATCAGGCGGCTTTGCCCGCGCTTTCTTGCAGCAGGCTCAGCAGGCGCGCCTGGGCCTGGCTGGTGATATCAAACCATTGCCGGGAAAAGCCGCTGAGATGCTCGACGCTGTCTTCTACCAGTTTCTGCCGCAGCACATTGGCATCATTCAGATTCTTGACGCTGGCAGCGGCCTTCAGATTAGCCGTTGAGGCGTCGAGCGCGTTGCGGCTGCTGTCGAGCTGCAATTGCAGCAGTCTGGCGGTGGTGTCCTGGCCCACATGGGCCAACGCCAGCAGCGTTTCGGCATGATGGCCAAAAAAGCGCGCGTAGGGATTATTAACACCGGAACTGGCGGCTTGGCCATTCGGGGCTTGCGACATGATGGGCTCCTGAAACTGCGGTTGGGTGCAGAGGGCAGGGCGCGGAGTGGGCTATGCGGACAAGGCGCGGTGCGATCAAGAAATTGCGGTTTTTCCCGGTCTACAATGGGAAATATGTTGCTCTGCACAATCGGTAGTAATTTTCGGCTGGCTACGACAAGTTTGTCAAACCGTTTTTGCTGCGATGCAACATAAGGCCGATGACAGGCATGCAGATAGGGTGGATCACGCAGTTGGCGTGCGCGCCGCTTCGCTGCATACTGTAACTAATACCACGCAACTACAAACCGCAGCTGTACCAGGAGCACGCATGACTGCCGAAAAAAGGGTGATCAAGAAGTACCCGAACCGTCGTTTGTATGACACGGCCACAAGCTGTTACATCACACTGGCGGACGTGAAACAACTGGTTCTGGAACAGGTTGATGTGCAGGTGCTGGACGCCAAAAGCGGCGAAGACATCACCCGCAGTGTGTTGCTGCAGATCATTCTGGAAGAAGAAGCCGGTGGTATGCCGATGTTCTCGTACGAAGTGCTGACGCAGATCATCCGCTTCTACGGTCATGCCATGCAGGGCCTGATGGGTAACTACCTGGAAAAAAACCTGCAGCTGTTTACCGAGATGCAAGGCCGTCTGCAAGACCAGGCCAAGTCGGCGCTCAATGGCGAACAGCCGCTGATGAACCCCAATATCTGGGGCGATTTCATGAAGTTCCAGGGTCCGGCACTACAAAACATGATGAGCAACTACCTGGAAAGCAGCACTACCCTGTTTGTTGATATGCAACAGCAACTACAAGAACGGGCACGTCATCTGTTTACCGGTTTTGGCATGCCAGGCTACGGCAAAAAAGAAGCCGCTGCGCCCGCGGCCGGCGAGCCGGAGCCGTCGTCACCCCCGGCCGAAGAAGCCGAAGAAACCAGCCCCTCCGCCGCCAGCGCCAAAGGCAAACGCGCTACGCATTAAGCGCAGCGCGTGCTGCCAGCGCGCAGGTTTACTCAGCTTTAGCGGTTTTAGCGTCTTTGTCCGCAGCCCGTTCCGTCGCATGGATTTGTGCGACCGCCGGGCTGTTTTGCCATCCGCCCCCCAGCGCCATAAACAGATTGATCTGGTCTTGCGCCAACTGGCTGTCCGAAGCCGCCAGCGCCGAATCGGCATTGGCCAGCGTGCGTGTGGCGTCCAGGCTGGTCAAATAGGGCGACCGACCCGCTTTGTATAGCTGCGCATTTTGTTGCGCCACAATATGAGCCTTGTCGCGCGCGCTGCGCAGATCGGCGTTGCGTTGCAGATCGTGGGTATAAGTGGTGAGCGCCGATTCGGTTTCTCTGAGCGCATTCAGCACCACACTATCGAAATGCGCCAACGCACCATCGGCCCCGGCTTCTGCCGCGCGGATGCGGGCATGGGCGCCGGCACCGGGAATATCCCAGCTCAGCAGCGGACCAAACCCCCAGCGTGCCGTGGGCGAAGAGGGCATGTCTTCAATCACCCCGGTTAGACCCGCGCTGGCTCCGATGGTGATGCTTGGGTACAACTCGGCCGTTGCAACGCCGATTTTCGCGGTCGCGCCCGCTAGTTCGCGCTCGGCCTGGCGTATGTCAGGACGGCGTTTAAGCAAGGCGGTGCCGTCGCCCACGGGCAAGGGCTGCGCCAGTGACGGTTCGATCTGACAATTGAGCGGCGCCAGTTCCTGCGGCGCTTTGCCCAGCATCACGGCCAGCCGAAACCGCGCAACATCTTGCTCGGCCTGATATCGGGGCATATTGGCGCGCAGCAAATCGGTTTGCGCCTGGGCACGAATGACATCGGTATCGCGGCCGCGGCCCGCTTTGAGCAGACGTTGCGCAATGGCCACGGTCTGGTTTTGCAGATCGAGTTCGTGTTGCGCCACGGCATATTCATGCGCGGCGGAACAGCCTTGCACATAGGCCCGCACGGTTTGCACCGCCACGTTAACGCGTGCCAGGTCCAGCGCGGCCAGGCTGGCTTGCGTGTTGGCGTCAGCGGCTTCTTCGCCGCGTTTGAGCTTGCCGAACAGATCAATCTGATACGCCAGACTGATGCCGAAATCGCCTTCGTTAATGACCGGCAGTTTCTCGCTCAGCAAAAACTGTTCGCCCGACTCCTCGGCCCGCTTGGCCGCCAGGCCGACTTTGGCATCGATGTCGCGTTCGGCGTCAACCTGGTTCTGCAAGGCAATGGCCTTGCGCAAATTGGCATCGGCCACCCGCAGATCGGCGTTATGCACCAGGGCTTCTTGCACCAGTTGATTGAGCGTCGGGTCGTTATACAACTGCCACCATTGCTCCGGCACCGGCGCAATGGCCACTGCCGGATCATGCGCGCCGGCAAAAGCAGCCTGGGCGGCCGGATTGTTCAGCGCGGCGCTGGCGGGCACATGGTAGTCGGGGCCCACGGTGCTGCAAGCAATCAGCCCCTGCAGCAACGCCAACGCCAACACACTGCGTACGGCTTTCATGAGCGGACTCCTGCAGTGGCGGGCTGGCTGGCGGTGCGGGTACGCACGGCCACGGTGGCGGTGCGGCCGGCCACCAGACGCACATCGCTCGGCACTTCATCCAGCGCTACCCGCACCGGAATCCGCTGCGCCAGCCGCACCCAGTTAAAGGTGGGATTAACGTTGGGCAACAGATTGCTGCTGGCATTGCGATCGCGGTCTTCGATGCCGGCGGCAATGCTTTGCACGTGGCCATGCAGCGGCTTGCGTTCGCCCATGATGGTGACGTCGACCGGGTCGCCGATCTGCACATTGCGCAGTTTGGTTTCCTCAAAATAGCCTTCGACATGGAACGAGGTCGCATCGACGATAGACAGCACCGGCCGGCCCGCCGCCACGTAGTCGCCCATGCGCGGCGTGCGGTCGTTCAGATAACCGCTGACCGGGCTGATAACGGTGGCGCGTTCCAGGTTGAGTCGGGCGGTATCGACCGCCGTCTGCGCCTGGGCCAGCGCGGCTTCACCTTGTTCTACTTTGGACAGACTTTCTTCGGTGACTTCTTTCGAGACCAGATCGGTGAGCGCGCGGTTACGAGCCGCTTCGCGTCTGGCCTGGGCCAGCGTGGCACGCTGCGCATTGACTACCGCCTGCGCCTGGCGCAATGCCAGTTCAAAGCGCGCCTTGTCGATGACAAACAGCACCTGGCCGCGTTGCACCAACTGGTTGTCCACCACTTTGACGTCGGTGATCGGGCCGGTGACATCGGGCGCAATCTGCACCACGTCGGCACGCACATGGCCATCTCGCGTCCACGGTGCGTCAGTGTAGTAATCCCACAAATGGCGCCCGACGATGATCGCCACAATCACGGCGATCAGGGTGATGGCCACCGGGCCAAGCAAGCGAATGATTTTTTTCATGACTGCAACCCATGCAACAAAGAAAACGTGCCGCCCAACGCGATCACGTACAAAGCCAGATTAAAGAGCGAGCGATGCCAAACCAGCTTGTAGAAACCGGTTTTTTCCAGCACCCATTTGACGACCACCATCACCAGCCAGGCGATGATCATCATCCCCAGCAAACCGGGCATAAACACCCCGTAAATATCGAGTTCAGCGTTCACCGCTCAGCCCTCCTGCGGGGCAACGACGGCGGCGACAGGGCCGGCCGTGCCCGGAAATAAAGATGTTCTGATTTCAACCAGCGCGTTCTGCGCTTCCAGCGCTGCGGCGCTATCAATATGGCGCGCGCTTTCGATGGCGACATCGATCTGCCCGCGCAACTGATCCGACGCCACCGCGGTTTGTTCCAGCTTGAGCGCGCGCTCGTAATGTGCGGCCACGCCACACAACACATCATGGATGGCGTCTTGCGCCGGGCCTTGCAGGCGGTGCTCGTCGCGCTGCAAATCCAGCGTGCTGAAGCCGACGCGCAATTCACGAAAGCCATCGCTAAAGCTGTCGTCGCCGCTGGCGGCCAGCCGCGGCATTAACTGACCGAGGCGGTCGAGCATGCGCGCGGTCAGATGGCGATAGTCGTCTTCGTGATCACCCGCCGCGTTGCGCGCCAGATCGCGCCAGCTCGACTTGATCAGCCGGCGCTTGGCCAGTTCGACGCCAAACGGCCGCGTCACCAGCGTCCAGATCAGGGCAAACAAGATGCCCGCCAGGCCAGCCAGGTTGCCGTTAAAGAACGAAGTGAAATTGGCGTCGTACACGCCTTGCACGCCGAGGAAGGTGGCGGTGTTTACGCCCAGCAACATGCCGATCAGGTTGTAACGCGGTTGCGTGACCAGCAGGCCGATCAGCAAGAAGGGCGGGGCCAGCAGCACCGCCAGCGTTTCGAATTCATGCGACAGCGGCAGCACGGCAAACAGCCACATGGCCGAGATCACGATACTGACCACGGTCCAGCGGAAGAACATCTGCAGCAAGGGTGCCGGCTCGTCCAGCGCGGCAAAGAAACAGCAGGCCACCGCGCCCAGCGTGACGGCCGAAGCGCCGTCGGCCCAACCCAGTTCGCGCCACAGCACGCAGGCAATAAAGGTAAACAAAGAGGCCGAGCCGGACGAGAACCACAGCATGCCGTAATCGTAATGCCGCGCCTTGCTGGTCAAATCCCAGCGCGCATAAATCGGCTGCCACTGGCTGTCACGCTCACCCAGGCGGATTTGCGCCTGCAATTGCATACAGTCTTGCCACAGGGCAATCAACGACAACATGCGGGCGCGAGAATTGGTGGCCAGCAAGGCAATCCAGTGCGGCACTTCGGGGCCGGGCTGAAAGGCCTGCACCTGCTGCCGCAACAGTTGCGCCTGCACGGCCATATCGGCGGCATACGGTTGTTTGATCCAGCTGGCAATCTGCTGCAGCAAGCTCTGCAAAGTAGCGGGGATGGCGTGATGCTGGCGGCGGATTTCGCCGAGCGAACCCATCAGCGAGGACAATACCGGCAGCAACATCCCCATGCGTGCGCGCAGCTCACGCGTCAGGCCCACTTGTTCGCGGTTTTCGGCGTCATAGGCCATCTGCGTAATAAACAGATCGAGCGCCAGAATGTCGCTGGCCAGCTTGTGCCGATGATGCGCCGGCTTGTTGGCATCGGTGGGCACCAGCACTTCAGAAGCCCAATCAGCCGCATCGCTCATCCACGCCTGCAAGCGGCCGTTCAGGGCCTGCGATACCCGCGTGGGCAGCACGATTGCCGCCACCAGGCTGGCGCAAATGATGCCGAGGATGATCTCTTCGCTACGCGCCACCGCGATATCAAACACGCCTTGCGGATTGTTGACGGCGGGCAGGGCAATCAGTGGCAGGGAGTACGCCGCCAGCATGAATACATAAGAACGCGGCGTGCGGTCGAGCATGGACAGATACAGCAAGGTGCCGGTCCATAACGCGACCACCGCTGACAGGATCAAAGGCGCGTCGATCAGCGTCGGCACAAACCAGACGGCGGCGCTGGCGCCCAGCAAGGTACCCAGGGTGCGGTACAAGGCTTTGGAACGCGTGGCCCCGCTCAGCGGGTGCGACACCACGTACACGGCGGACATCGCCCAGTACGGTCGCGGCAGGCCCAACGCCAGGGCGATATATAAAGCGAGCATGGCTGCGGCAAAGGTCTTGCCGGAAAACAGCCAGTCTCGCCAACTGAATGCACTCATGGTGGAATTTCGCTTGGCTGCTGTTTAGTGTTGTTATTGCGGAGCGGCTTGCGCTGCGGCCTCTACGGCGCGAAACAAACGCAATGTGCCTTCCAGTTCTTCGGCGCTGAGATCCTTCAGCACGCTGGCTCGCAGCGAAACCAGGTCGGCTTCGATCTGCTGGCTGACGGCTTTGCCTTCCGCCGTATACCACAGCGTTTTGGCGCGACGATCTGCGGCATCTTCTTCGCGCCGGACCAGGCCCGCGCTGCATAACTGGTCGAGCAAGCGCACCAGCGATGGCCCCTCGATACCAATGTAGTCTGCCAACGCCACTTGCCGTACGCCCTCGCCCAGACGACCTATAAACAGCAAGGGCGTGGCACAAGCGGCCGAGACGTTGTACTTGTCGACAGCATGCTGCGACGCCGTCCGCCAGTGTCGGCCTGCCTGCAGCAAAGAGCTGGTGACGGCCAGACGCAAGAGATCGAGATTTTTTTCCATGGGCCCGAAATTACCATCGTAATTATTCGTTAGCAAGCTAATTATATTTTGACGGTGGCAATAATCGGTTGGACGCAATGGAAACGAGGATGAACGGATGCGGAGGGCGGCACAGCCAGCGCGGCAGCAGGGCGCTGCGATAAGGCCGTGACAAGGGCCACCTGAAAGGTGGCCCCGATGCGCTCAGGCACGATGCATGCGCGCGAGTGCCGGTGCGTGGGTGCGCTGTTTAGCCGACCAGGCGCCCGGACCAGTCGCGCACATAATCCGGCGCCTCGATGCCGCTGTGCGGGGCCGCTTGTGCGGGCTGCCCGATCAGCTGCATCGGCAACACGCCCGCCCAGACGGGTAGATCCATGTCTTCGGCATCATCTTCCGGGCCGCCGCTGCGGATCTTGACCGCGGCCTCGTCCAGCCGCAGCGCCAGCACGCTGGTGGCGGCGAGTTCTTTCTCATTGCCGGGACGGGCCTGATTTTCGCGACCCGGCAGCAAATGGCGCATAAAGCCGTCCATCAAACGGCGCTTTTCTGCGGCGTCCGCGACGCCCTCAAAGCGGCCATAGATGACCGCCGAGCGATAGTTCATCGAATGGTTAAACGCCGATTTCGCCAGTACCAGCCCATCCATCAAGGTAATCGCCACCGACACCTCCTTGCCCGCCGTCAGTTGTCGCACCAGGCGGCCGCCATTGGAGCCATGCACATACAAATGATCGCCGTCGCGCCAACAGGCGGTGGGGATGCAATGACAACTTTCGCCATCGTAGAAGGCGATATGGCAAACATAGGTGGCGTCGAGCACGGCGTAGAGGGCGTTTTGTTCATACACCGCGCGTTCGGCAATGCGGCGGATGCGGGTGCGAGGGCTAGGGGCGGTGGCAGCGGGCATTTAGAATATCCTTAAAAGCAGCGGAGAAGGGCGCAGTCTAGGATATGCTTGGCCCTCTACCTAGAGCCAAGACGCGCGCTTTTTTTGGGGCCATATGGATTTCCAGTTATTGCTGGCGCAATACCGCCAGTGCCAGCCCGAGCAATCCCGCCAGCAGCAATTACACCAATGCCTGCGCGCTGCGATTCTTGATGGCCGTTTGTTGCCGCACGGCGCCTTGCCCGCCAGTCGCTTTCTGGCGGCCGATCTGCAGATTGCGCGCAACACGGTGCTTTACGCCTATGAACAACTGGCAGCTGAAGGCCTGGTGTTTACCCAGCGCCAACGCACCCTGGTGGCGCCGGTGGCGCGGCGCGGCACGGCGCGTGTGCCCGAGGTGGCGCTGCCGCAGTTGTCCGCGCGCAGCCGCCGACTGAGCGCCCCTGCGGACGAAGTCAGCGCCGCGCACGCCTTTGCGCCGGGTGTGCCCGATATGCAGGCGTTTCCATTACGCGACTGGCGCCGCTTGCTTGATCGGGCCTGGGCCGAAGCGACGCCTGCGCAACTGGGCTATAGCCATCCGCAAGGCGATCCCGAATTACGCGAAGCGCTGGCCGAGCATTTGCGCGTCACGCGCGGCGTGCAATGTGGCGGTGAGCAGATTTTTATCACTGACGGCACCCAGCAAAGTCTGGATTTGTGCGCATTTGCCCTGGCCGATGCGGGCGAGGTGGCGTGGCTGGAAGATCCCGGCTATGCCGGGGCGCTTACCGCGTTTGAGGCGGCACAGCTCAAGGTGATCGGCCAGGCCGTGGATGCCGATGGTATCCATCCCTCGGCGCAAGACTGGCAGCAAGCGCCACGTTTGATTTACGTGACGCCGTCGCACCAGTATCCAACAGGCCATGTGCTGACGCTGCCGCGGCGGCTGGAGCTGCTGCAACAGGCGCGTGCGCACGGCGCCTGGATCCTCGAAGACGATTACGATAGCGAATTCCGCCACGACGGCCCGCCTTTGCCCGCCATGCAAGGCCTGCTGCCCGATGCCCCGGTGGTGTATCTGGGCACCTTCAGCAAAACACTGATGCCGGCATTACGTATGGGTTATGTCGTGGTGCCGCCGCCTTTGGTTGATGCCTTGCTGGCGGTGGTCAGCCGCAGCGTGCCGCGCGGTCGCCAGGTGGAGCAGCGCGCACTGGCGGCATTTATGCGCAGCGGTCTGTTTGTGCGCCATTTGCGCCGCATGCGCCGGCTGTATACCGCGCGCCGCGATGCGTTGATCAGTGCCTTGCAGCGCCATCTGCCTGATGTAGCTATCCATGGCGCCAGCACCGGCATGCATCTGACCATCACGCTGCCTGAGCCACTGAAAGACACCGCCATCCACGCACTGGCATTGCGCCACGGCCTGCTGGTCAAACCGCTTTCGCGACTGCAGCTCAGCAGCGCTGCGCCACGGCTGAATGGTTTGATCCTCGGCTACGCGCAACTGGAGGCGGGCACCATCGAAAGCGCCGTTGCGCTGCTGGCAAAGCTGATCGCAACCGTGCCCGGCGAGGGGTAAAGGCCGCCTGGCACGCCGCAGCCGCTTGCTCATGCAAACCACCTCGGGCGAGAATGGGGCGCGCTAAAACGCGTTAGCGCCTTCCAATTTCCTGAGCGTGGTTCCTGCATGAATGCGAATTCTTCTTCCGTCGCTGGCCAACTGGTCTTTGGCGAACGCAGCTTTGCTGCTTTTTTGTTCGATATGGACGGCACCATCCTCAGTTCGATTGCGGCTGCCGAGCGGGTCTGGGGGCGCTGGGCAGAAAAGCACGGGCTGGACGTGGCAGCGTTTGTGCCGACCATCCACGGCCAACGCGGTGTGGACACCATCAGCAAGCAAAATCTGCCGGGCATTGATATCAAAGAAGAAGCTGACTGGATTACGCGAGAAGAATTGATTGATCTGGACGGCATCGATGCCATCGCCGGTGTGGCTGCTTTTCTTGCGTCTTTGCCGACGCAACAATGGGCCGTGGTCACTTCCGCCCCGCGCGAGCTGGCGCTCAAACGCATCGCAGCGGCGGGTTTACCGGTGCCGCCGATGATCGTCGCGTCGGAAGATGTAGAACGCGGCAAGCCTGCACCGGATTGCTTTTTGCTGGGGGCGCGCAAGCTGGGCGTTGATCCCACGCAATGCCTGGTGTTCGAAGATGCGCCAGCGGGCATCGCCGCCGCCGAAGCCGCTGGCGCCGCGGTGATGGTGGTAACCGCGACGCATGATCACCAGATCAACACGGCGCACCCGACGCTGGCCGGCTACACGCATCTGAGTGTGCAGCAAACCGCTGACGGCCGTTTGCAAGTCTCCGCGCGTTAAGCGCCGGTTAATTACGCGCGGCGTTGCTGGTTTTGCTCCAGCGCCCGCGCGACAAAGTTGCGATTGACCCGCGCCTTGGGCACGCGCACATCAAACCAGTTGCGCACGTCCTGATCCAGCCCGATGCCATGCATATAGTTGTACAGCGCCTTGTTGAGCGCTGCGCCCATGGCATCGTGGTCTACACCGGTCGGGTCGATAAAGCCAACGTCGTTTTTGGCAAAGGACACCGGCGGTAAGGGCTCCAGCGTAATGCCGTATTCCGCCGGGTTCTGCCCCACCGGCGAATGCACCGTACAGGCAAAGCGGTGGAAAAAGCCGGATTGAATACAGCCCGCTTCAAACAGCTGGCGTACGTATTCCAGCGCGTCCACGGTGTCTTGCTCGGTTTGCGTGGGAAACCCGTACATCAGATAGGCATGCACCAGCACGCCTGCCTCGGCAAAGCCGTAAGTGACACGCGCCACCTGGTCGACCGAGACGCCTTTTTTCATCAGTTGCAGCAGGCGGTCGGAGGCGACTTCCAGCCCGCCGGAAATGGCAATACAGCCGCTGTCCGCCAGCAACTGGCACAAGTCCGGCGTAAATGATTTCTCAAACCGCACATTGCCCCACCACGAAATCGCCACGTTGCGGCGTAGCAGTTCTTGCGCCAACGCTTTCAGCACTTTGGGGGGAGCGGCTTCGTCGACAAAGTGGAAGCCGGTCTGGCCGGTCTCGGCGATGATGGCCTCGATGCGATCAACCAGCGCGCTGGCGGAAGCGGCCTCATAGCGCGAAATGTAATCCAGGCTCACATCGCAGAACGAGCACTTTTTCCAGTAACAGCCATGTGCAATGGTCAGCTTGTTCCAGCGCCCATCCGACCACATCCGATGCATCGGATTAAGCATGTCCAGCAAAGACAGATAGCGGTCTAGCGGCAGGCCATCCCAGGTGGGCGTGCCGACGTCTTCAAACGGCACATCGGGTTCGACCATATTGATATAACGCACGCCGCCACTTTCGCCGTCGCGCACAAAGGTACGCACCAGGCGCTGTTGCGAACGCTTGCCGGACAGATGTTCCAGCAGGGCCAGCAATGGCCGCTCGCCCGCATCCAGCGTCACGTAATCGAAGTAATCAAATACGCGCGGTTCGGCCAGCTCGCGTAATTCGGTGTTGACGAAGCCGCCGCCCAAACCCAGTTTGATGGCCGGGTATTGGGCCCTGATGCTCTGTGCCATACGGAAGGCCGCATACACCGCGCCGGGGAAGGGCACCGAGATCAGCACCAGATCAGGCTGATGTTTTGCAATCGACGCCAAGGTCAGTGCGTGTAGCGTGTGATCGACCAGCGTATAGGGCGCGGCCAGGGCCTGGGCCAGGGGTTCGAACGTCGGTTGGCTTTGCGCCAGCGATTCGGCGTAGCGCACAAACTCAAAGCGCGGATCAACCGCATCGCGGATCACATCGCTGATGTCATTCAGATACAGCGTAGCCAGATGCCGCGCGCGATCCTGCAAGCCCAATGCGCCAAACGCCCACGCCAGCGGATCGCCACCCTCATCATCCACATAGACATCCAGCGATTCAAAACGCGCACCCTCAGGCAAGAAGTTGCGGCTACAGATGCGATGACCCACGGTGGAATCGCGGCCCTGCAAAAACGCGATGGTGGGCGCGATGGTGCGCAGATATTGATCGAACTGGTCGTAGAACGCGTTGACCGGATAAGTGCGATTTTGCTCGGGGATGGTTTCGATCGCGGCGCGGAGCTCGCGCAGGCCTTGCACCGAAAACAGCCGCAAGACCAAGGCCAGCGCCAGATCTTCTTGCGTGGCCTGCACGCCACGCGAACGCAGAAAGCCGGTCAGATACGCCGTCGACGGGTAGGGGGTGTTGAGCTGCGTCATTGGCGGAATCAAAGCCAATACACGCGGGCTGGAAACGGCCGCCGTGGGCATGCTGCTGGATGTTGCGGAAGTACTCACGAGGGACCGGTCCTTTACTGGCGGGTGTTGTAAACAACAAGCGCCGCTTTAGCGCGGCGCGGGGCGTATTTTGCCAGAAGGCGGCTGCGGGCTGGCGACGGGCAGACAAACTACCGGCGCGGCGTGATCACTCTCAACAAAACGGCAGGGACCAGGGTTGATTCGTTTGTGATTATCAACTTTTGAGAAACACAGTCTGCATGATCGTGTAGTTTTTCTACGTAATTTTCCGGCCTACGATGAGCACCAATGTCACACGACAGCCAAATCAATGACCTGGAGAACGATCATGAACAAGTTTGCTACCACCTTTGCTTTCGCCCTTGTTGCCGCTACCGCATCGCTTTCGGCACAAGCCGCTGACCAATCTCAAAGCGTGTTTGAGCGTGCTCAGCGCGTGGAACAGCCGGCATGGCAACGTGCTGCTGCGGCCGATCAGAATTTTGCTGCACAACCTGAAGCTCAACCCGGCCGCCGCGCTTTCGCATTCCGCGCCGTGCAACCGGTAGCCGATACGCAAGCCGTGGCACCGAGCCGTATCCAACGCGCGGTGTATGCACCGCAGAACTACGCTGCCCAGATCAATACGCAACCGGGCCGCGTGCTGAGTAACTAAACGCAAGTTCGGGCCGGTTAAACACTGTATGGCAATAAACATGGTCCGGCGCCTCTTCAGGGGGCGCCGGATTTTTTTATGGGGCAATGCTGCGCCAAGGCTTTAGTGCGCATTTTCAGTGACTTGCAGGCCATGCAGCCGATTAGGCTGCCGTGCATGAAGCGCGCTGGGGCGATTTCAAGCGCTTTAATTATCAATTTTCAGGAAACAGTGTTCTAACCGATCTGTAGTTTTTCTACGTAATTTTTGCGCCTAAGATTGCCTCCAATGTCACACGACAGCCAAATTAAATAACTGGAGAACCACCATGAACAAGTTTGCTACCACTATCGCTTTTGCCCTTGTTGCTGCTACCGCCGCTGTGTCGGCCCAAGCCGCTGAACAAACCGTGTTTGACCGCGCTCAACGCGTAGAACAACCGGGCTGGCAACGTGCCGTTGCGGCCGATCAAAACTTCGCCGCTCAGCCGGAAGCCCAACCGGGTCGCCGCGCTCTGGCTTTCCGCGCTACCCAACCCGTGGCTGACACCCAGGCCGTGAGCAGCAACCGCATCGAACGTGCAGTTAACGCGCCGCAAAACTACGCTGCGCAAATCAACGCACAACCGGGTCGCGGCAACTAAGTCTGGCGCACGCCGCAATGCAGAATCCGGCTCCTTGTTTGAGGGGCCGGATTTTTTTGTGTCCTGGCTAACGCATCAGCGGCTGGGCGGCCGAGCAAAGCCTGTCTATGCTGGTCGCATAAGTCCAAACAACAGGCGGAGCACGCCCATGCAGCGACTCAGTATTCTTTGCGCCGCCCTGATCGGCTCCGCGCTGGCCTGGCCCGTACCCGGCCGGGCGGCCGATCCACTGCCGCTGGCTGTGTTCAACTTTCCGCCCATGTACTTGCTCGACGGCGCGGATGCGGCGGCAGGCAAAGGCAATGGCGATATCCTGATCAAGGCGCTGGCCGCCCAGATTCCCGAACGTCAGGTACAGGCAGTGCCGATGGCGCTGCGTCGCGTGTTTTCAGAATTGAAGGCGGGCCAGCCGGTTTGTTTTACTACTGCCGTCGAGGCGCCGGAACGGTTTAGCTATACCTATGCCACGCCAAGCTTCGTCACGCCCTCGGTGGAGGTGGTCACATTGCGCAGCAAAGCGGCCGCGCTGACCGGGCCAGATGGCAAGGTTGACCTGGCCACACTCGCAGCCAATCCCGCCCACCTGGGTTCATATACGGCTGACCGCGCCTTTGGCCTGCCTATTGATAACATCATCCGCGCACCCGCCAATGTGGCGCTCAAACTCAATGCCAGCGCCGATCCGGTGGCGCAATTGCGCATGCTGAGTGCCGGTCGCGTCGACTACGTTCTGGAATATCCGACCATGCTGGGCTACCTGGTGCAACGGCGCCAGTTGCCCGATACCATGGTGGCCCTGCCGATCCGACAGCAATCGACCTGGGTCACCGTATGGGCGCTGTGCCCGCGCACGCCGTGGGGCAAACGCGCGATTAGCGATATCGACACCGGCCTGCAACGGGTGGCGCGCAGCGGCGCTTATCAAGACATCCTGCAACGCTGGCTGCCCGCCAGCGCAAGCGGCCAGCATCCGGTCGAAATCGATCAATTTATTCAGCGCCGCGCCCGCGGCAGCATGGTTAGGCCCTGACGCCCCTTGGCATGGCGCCCGTGCATGGGTCATCACGGATCTGTAACGGCGCGGGCGGACTTGTCCGAGTGCGCGCGGGCCACATCACCGCCTTGGCGCGCGACCGCGCTGGCGCTGGCTGGTGAAGGCCCAGGCGCACGCCGCAGCACGGCGTATTTTTTCGCGCTATTTTCGCAATTGGCAGTAAAAGCTTTATCAAATCGAAATCAGCAAGAATCGCCGCACTGCTAATACCAAAAATAAAAGGTAAATATGATTATTTACCTCGTTACGCCGGTGTTCATTGGCTAGCCTGCAAGCTGTACCTGTGGCCATCGCCGCAGGATCAGCCGCAGGGCATGGTGATGAGAATCCTGGCGATTTTTTCAATGGCGTTGATTGCTTTTGTTATCGGCGGAATTCTTCTTATCCATTATTTTGCTGAAGCAGACGACCAGCCGGCGAGAGTGGCGACCCCGTCGGTAACAATGAATGGGCATTTCACCGATGCTGAGCTCCGGGCGGCACTTCCCGATTACTATGAGATATCGATTTCGGGTGCGGCGACAAAGACCAAGGCCAATTCGTCGATACTGGATCGAATCCTTGCCGCACTTGCGCTCCCGGATATGGAGCGTGATATTGCGATGCAAATATTCATGTTTGACACATCAATTCCACGTTTGCAAAAGGCATCTGCTTTGCTGCAAGCATCCAGATATGGGCAGATGGATCAGCAAGGATATGTACTCGATTTACTTTCGGCGTTGGCACCCATTGAATTGCGGCTTGAATTAATGGAGGCCTATAAAGCGGCTCAACCGGAGATTAGAGAAAGGCTCATCACTGTTCTTGAGCGGGCTTGGCTGGTCGATGCCTTCCCGGCCGCGCCGGATCTGGATACCGTTGGATCGTCCAGGATAGCGTTGTTTGGCGACAGGCTGCCGGAAATTGATCGCGCCAAACTGGAAATTGAAAATTTTCTTTCCGCAACAGTATTAACCGAACCCGATGCCGCAGTACTGCAGATGGCATTGGCGTCCGTGTTAAGGATGCTGCCGCAGGATTCGGCCTATGCAGTGCTGGATTCGGTCGAAGCCAGAAAATTGTTAAGCCCCGATATGATTGCTCAGTCCGGTTTCCGGATTGCGCTATCCAGTCTTTCCGCAGATCAGGCGCCTCACCTGCAGGCTATCCTGAATCGATCTGATTCGATTGAACTGAAACAGCAGTTGATACTTGATACGACCACGCTATTTGGTCAGGTCGACAAAGATATAGAGCAGAATGTTGCGTCGAATTTAGTTTTCCAGTTTCTTATGGAAAATGAACCGATTCCAGATCGCGTAGATCCATATTCGTCGTCTGATTTTGCAAGTTGGCTTATCGCGGTTGGCAATTTACACGCCGGAACTCAAAAAGATCGCGATGCATTTCGCGCCAATCTATCGCGGGCCCATAGGTATCAAAAAATTCGAGCAATTTTTTCCGGGCACTTTGCGTTGCGACACCTTGGTGAATTGGGCGTTTCAGCAGGGAACGGGCCAGCCATTAGTGACGGGCGTGGTCTTGCCCACATACGTTTTTGAGGCGCAACCTTTTGCTCGCTAAAATTATCCGCCACAAGTGGCTTGATCCACGCGCTGCCGGTCACGCAGACTCATAGTCCCGTCACGCAATTTCCTGATCCTATGCCCTATACCATCCTGCTCGAAACACCGTCGCCCGAAACCTATCGCGCATTGCGCCAGCAATGCGGCTTGAGTGCCAAATCGACCGTAGCCGCCGCGCGCGGTTTGCCCAACAGTTTATTTGCCGTGCAGATTCTGCATCAGGGTGCGCCGGTGGGCATGGGCCGGGTAATCGGCGATGGCGGCTGCTTTTATCAGGTGGTCGATATCTGCGTATTGCCGCAGCATCAGGGCCAGGGTCTGGGCAAGTTGATCATGGCGCAGATCATGCAATATCTGAACGACCATGCGCCCGCCAGCGCCTACGTCAGTTTGATTGCCGATGGCGAGGCGCATCGTTTATATGCGCAGTCAGGTTTTGCGCTGACCGCACCGCATTCGGTCGGCATGTGGTGGAAGCCTGCCGCTCACTGATTTACGTCACTCCTTTTACTTTTCTGGATATCTTATGCCGACCGCGCAATTGCTCACCCATATCGCTTTTGAAGACGCTGGCACGCTAGGGCCGGTGTTGGCGCAAGCAGGGTATACGCTGCAGACGCTGGATGCCTGCAGCACCGATTTCAGTGCGCTGGATCCCATGGCCGCGGATTTATTGATTGTGGCGGGCGGGCCGATCGGGGTTTATGAAGCGGCGACGTTTCCATTTCTGCAGGCGGAAATCGACTTTATCCACGCGCGTTTGCAACAGCAAAAGCCGGTGCTGGGTTTCTGCCTGGGCGCGCAGCTAATGGCGGCCGCGCTGGGGGCCAGGGTTTATCCGGGTGCTAATGGCAAAGAGATAGGCTGGGCGCCCTTATTGCCGGGCGCGGACAGCGCGCAATGCCCGGCGCTTGCCGCTTTGATCCAACCCGATTTGCCGGTGTTTCATTGGCATGGTGATACTTTTGATTTGCCGGCAGGCGCGGCGCATCTGGCGGCAAGCCATGCTTATCCGCAGCAGGCATTCAGTCTGGGGCATTACGCATTAGGCTTGCAGTTTCATCCGGAAGTAATCTCGGCATATCTGGAACGCTGGTACGTGGCTAATGCGGGTGAATTGGCCCACGCAGGGATCGATATCGCAACTTTACGTGCGGCAGGGCGGCAATATGGACCCGCCCTTGAACAAGCCGCGACAGCGTTCTGGCATGGCGTGTTGCAATGGATGCAATTGCCCTGCCGCGTCTGATGCGCCTAGGCACCCGCCACGCATTAGTGCTGTTGCAGCAAGCTGGCAAACTTCTGTAATTCCGCGCCATTCAAATCGGAAACAGCCCAGCAATTCATGCCTTCCTGCTGCCAGGCCACCATTTGATAGCCCTGTTGCAGTAACAAATGCGGCGCAGTATTGCTTGCTGTCGCGGCTGGCCAGACAAACACATTGATCACGTGCAATTGGTGGCGATAAACCAACGCAGCCACTGGTCGTTGCTGCAGATAATCCAGCCGCCCGCCCGCCAGGGGAAAACCTTGCGCTGCCAGGTCATGTACTGGCGGCGAGAAATCCAGTTTGCCGGCAAACCACGGCTTGACCGTGTGCTGATCCGTGCTAACCACATCGGACAAATGATCGGCCTGCAAGGCGCGGATGTGGCTGGCGAACACTTCTTGCGCTACCTGGGTTTGGCTATCCGGGGCATGCGGCAGCAATAGCAAAACCAGCACGCCGCCGGCTACTGCGCCGCCCAGGCTGGCCAGGCCGGGCCACATCCACCAGCGACGGCCGGACTGGCGCGGGCGGGGCGCGGCGGCCTTGGCGCTGTCGAGGTCGATCAAGGGCGGGCTGGCCAGTTGTTCGGATAACTGTCGCGCCAGGCCGGGTGGCAGGGATTGTGGGGCATCGCGTTGCACCCACGTCTGCAACGCGCGCTGGGCTGCCAGTGCCTGGCGGCATTCGGCACAACTGGCCAGATGCTCTTCGAGTACAGCGACCTCGGCGGCAGGGAGCGCCTGGTCGAGCAGAGCAGACAAACGCGCTTGCACCTGAGCGTGATTCATCGCGTTGTTCCTTGCAGAATTTGCGCCAGCCTGGCGCGGGCGCGGGCCAGCCGCGACATCACCGTGCCGGGCGCCAGGCCGGTCATGCTGGCGATTTCCTCGTAGCTACAGCCCGCCAGTTCGCGCAGCACCAGCATTTCTCGATATGCCAGCGGCAACTGGCGCATTGCGCTTTCCAGCGTGCGCCGGGCGTCGGCGCGTTCGGCCAGCAGCTCGGGGTTAAACGTCCAGTCGATGGCTTCGCTGCCTTCTTCATCCAGTAAATCCGTCGGCGGCCGGGCCGCCACGCTGTCGTAAAACGCATGGCGCACGATGGTCAGTAACCAGGCGCGCGCCTCATCCACCGTGCCATCAAAGCCGGCAAAGTAGCGCCATGCGCGCAGCCATGCCTCTTGCACCACCTCTTGCGCCTGCGCGTCATTGCGCGCCAGCCAACGCGCCAGTTGCCACGCACTGTGTAAATGCGGCAGCGCCAGCTGTTCAAAGCGGGCTTTTTGTTGGGCGGCATTAAACGGCGCGGACGGGGGCATAAAGGGCTTCATGCTGTGTAAACCGCGGCGACTGCGTTTTTATTTCAGCAGTCGAGGAATATTTTTTGCGCGGCACGGTTATCACATCAGGGCAACCGGCTCTGCTACTGCAAAGGTGATGATCATGCAAAACGCAATCAATCGGCGCTTGTTTCTACAATTGGCAGGGGCAGGCGGCGTGGTCTGGGTGACCGGCTGTGCCAGCACACCGGATAATGCGGCCAGCGCGGACTTTTATTTTGTGCAGTTATCCGATACGCATTGGGGCTTTAAAGGCGCGGCCATTAATCCCGATTCGGCCGGCACTTTTCCTAAAACCATTACCGCGGTTAACGGGCTTAATCCACCGCCTGATTTTGTGGTGTTTACCGGCGATTTAACCCATATCAGCGATGACCCCGCCGAGCGGCGCCAACGACTAAAACAATTTAAAGCCCTGGCCGCCACCCTGACTGTACCCGTGGTGCATTACATGCCGGGCGAACACGATGCCTCGCTCGACAACGGCGCGGCTTATCAGGAGTTTTTTGGCGCCACGCATTACAGCTTTGATCACAAAGGCGTGCATTTTATTGCGCTGGATAATGTCAGCGATCCGCATGCCAGCATCGGCGCCGCGCAATTGCAATGGCTGCAAGCCGATCTGGCCACGCAAGCCAAAGACGCTCGCATCATCGTATTTACCCATCGCCCGCTGTTTGATCTTTATCCCAGTTGGGATTGGGCTACCGCCGATGGCGCGCAGGCGCTGGCATTGCTGGAACCGTATGCCGACGTCACCGTGTTTTATGGCCACATCCATCAGGAACATCACCAGATGACCGGCCACATCGCGCATCACGCCGCACACGGGCTGATGTTTGCGCTGCCCGCGCCAGGCTCGCAGCCCAAACGTACGCCGGTGGCGTGGGATGCTAGCGCGCCCTACAAAGGCCTGGGATATCGCCGCGTGGCCGAAGCCAAAGGCCGCGCCGCGGCGCTGACTGAATTCCCGCTGCAAGGAGCCTGATCATGCTGTCCCGACGCCAATTGCTGACGCGTGCCGCGGGCCTGGTGCTGATCGGTTACGGCTTTAACGGCGCGTGGGCCGAAGCGCCCGCGCCCAAGGTCTACCGCATCGCCGCCCGCCGCTTTACCTATACGCCCGAGACCCTGGAAATCGCCGCCAACCAGCCCGCCATCATCGAACTGACAGTCACCGATGTTTTGATGGGCTTCGCCTTACCCAGCCTGCACCTGCGCACCGACATCATCCCCGGCCAGACCGCACGCATAAACCTGCCCGCGCTGCCAGCGGGGGAGGTGCCGTTTTTATGCGATGTGTTTTGTGGCAGTGGGCATGAGCAGATGGGGGGAAGTCTGCATGTGGTGTGATTGGGGGAGGGCGGGTGTGGTTACACCCGAGTCTCGCGTCCCGTTGGTATGAGATGTCACCGCATTGGGCCGGTGCGTTACTCGGCGCTGGGTTTTCGGCGCACCGGTCGCGCCGGTCGTGTCAATCAGCCGACGCGCCGGTACCGACTTGCTCTCTCTCAAGCGCTATTTTTCCGCCCTCGGCGCGCGCGGGCGATGATCCCCGCAAGGCCCAGCCCCATCAACGCCCACGTTTCTGGCTCCGGTATTGGCGCTGCCCAAAGCTGAGTGTTGGCGTTAGCGTGTAAAACAAACTTGTCTGTCCCGTCGGTATTGAAAGCGGGCAGGTTGAACGTGAACGTACCCGCAGACTCCAGGAACTCACCGTAAAACGGGGCAGACAGCCTGATATCGACGTAGCCGGGTTGCGAATAGCCATATAGCGGGGTGTCCAGCGTAGTAGTGCTATTGAGCACAGCAAGTGATAACTCGGGTTGGCTAACCACTCTGCCCGGAATGTTAAGCGACGCGTCTGCATAAGCCACAACGTCATAGTGAAAAGTAATCTGCCCGGCAATGCCGTTGGTATGTAGTTCTTGTAAAAATTGAACGTAGCTCACGGAAGCCGGGCCGGGGACGCCGGTCTGCAGTATCGAGAGGGAGCCTTGGTCGGGGTCTGCGGCAAAGCTCATTTCGAATGTCGACCTGTCGTCCGTATCGGTAATCACGGGTGCCAGTGCCAGCGTGGCGTCGTCATGCAAGATGTAGGGTACCGTCGTCGATGTGAGCGTCAGATCGGGCGTAAAGGTCCAGTTGAGCGACACCGAGCTGTAAAGCGAACTGGCCTGAGCGGGAAGAGCGGCAATTGCAAAAGAAAGCACCAATGCGGATCGGACAATAAGGCTCATGATCGAACTCCAGCAAAGAAAAGACGAAGATCTGAGCAAGAATGTCTGACTTGAAGCAGACTTGTGGCTTTCTGATGTTAGTGCATTTGTCTTGCCGTGGGCGAGTAGGGATCGGGCCGTCGGGCAGGGCGATGGCCCGATCCGACAACTGGCCCCCACTCCCGTTGCATCAGTTAGGCGCCATCTGCAAGCCCCTCATCGCGCAATGTCAGACTGTTGTCCAGAATCCGCTGCGGCTCGGCTGCCCCGCACCCGGCCCCGTCAATCAGACGCGCGGCGCAGCCACCCGTAGCCCGCCGAGGGTCGAAGAAACGTAAATACCTGTATACTCGCGCGTTTTGTTTTGCGAATTCGGGTCGTGGCCTCCAGCTACAGCCCTGCTGGAGAGCATTCATGAACGCCCCAAAAGTTGGTTTTGTCTCGCTAGGCTGCCCCAAGGCATTGGTTGATTCCGAACAGATTCTGACCCAGCTGCGCGCCGAGGGTTATCTGATTTCGGCCTCGTATGACGATGCCGACATGGTCGTGGTCAACACCTGTGGTTTTATCGATTCGGCGGTGCAGGAATCGCTGGATGCGATTGGCGAGGCGCTGGCGGAAAACGGCAAGGTCATCGTTACGGGCTGTCTGGGCGCGAAGGGTGATGGCGATCTGATTCGTGGCGTGCATCCCAAAGTGCTGGCCGTGACTGGTCCGCATGCCAAAGACGAAGTGATGACGCAAATCCACACGCATCTGCCCAAGCCGCATGATCCGTTTGTGGATCTGGTGCCCGCAGCCGGTATCAAACTGACCCCCAAGCATTACGCCTACGTCAAGATTTCGGAAGGCTGTAATCATCGCTGCACGTTCTGCATCATCCCGTCGATGCGTGGTGATCTGGTCAGCCGTCCGGTGCACGAAGTGCTGCGCGAGGCGGAAAACCTGGTTAAATCGGGCGTTAAAGAATTGCTGGTGATTTCGCAAGACACCAGCGCCTATGGCGTCGACGTTAAATACAAGACCGGTTTCCACGAAGGCCGTCCGGTTAAAACCCGCATGACCGAACTGGCGGTGGAGCTGGGCAAGCTGGGTGTGTGGACGCGTCTGCATTACGTTTATCCGTATCCGCACGTGGACGAAATCATCCCGCTGATGGCCGAAGGCAAGGTGTTGCCGTATCTGGATATTCCGTTCCAGCACGCCAGCCAACGCATTCTTAAATTGATGAAGCGCCCGGCCAGCTCGGCCAATGTGCTGTCGCGCATCAAGGCCTGGCGCGAGATTTGCCCCGATCTGGTCATTCGCTCGACGTTTATTGTTGGTTTCCCCGGCGAAACCGAAGCCGAATTCCAGGAATTGCTCGATTTCCTCGACGAAGCGCAACTCGACCGCGTGGGCTGTTTCACCTATTCGCCGGTGGAAGGCGCCACCGCCAACGATCTACCGGACCATGTGCCGGCGGACGTGGCGGAAGAGCGCAAGCAGCGCTTTATGGAAAAGCAGGCGGCAATTTCTGCAGCGCGCTTGCAAGCGCGCGTGGGTCGCGAAATGACGGTGCTGGTTGATGAGATTGACGAAGAAGGCGCCGTGGCGCGTTCGTACGCCGATGCGCCCGAGATTGACGGCCTTGTTTATTTCGACCCCAGCGCTGATGTGAAGGTGGGTGATTTCGTGAAAGTCCGCATCACCGATGCCGACGAACACGATCTGTGGGCTGAACAGATCTAAGTTGCGCCCGTCACCGCGCGGTGTGCTGCGGCACACCGCCATTCTTTCCAACCCCCGGAATCGACCGCTATGGATACCAGTTACGATCGCCGCTTTGGCGGCATTGCGCGTTTGTATGGCACGGCGGCATTGGCGCGGTTTGGCCAGGCGCATGTGTGCGTGATCGGGATTGGTGGCGTCGGTTCGTGGGTGGCGGAGGCGTTGGCGCGTTCGGGTATCGGCCAGATTACTTTGATTGATCTGGACGATATCTGCGTGTCCAACACCAACCGCCAGTTACCGGCTTTGGCGGGCCAGTTTGGCCGCATGAAGGTCGAGGCCACCGCCGAGCGCATTCTGGCCATCAACCCTGAATGTGTGGTCCATCAGATTGAAGACTTTGTCACCAGCGACAATCTGGAAGAGATGCTGGGCCGCGGTTATGACTATGTGGTCGATGCGATTGATAGCGTGAAGACCAAGGCGGCCATTATCAACTGGTGCCGTCGTCGCAAGATTCCGCTGATCACCACCGGCGGCGCGGGCGGCCAGACCGATCCGACGCAGATCAAGGTGGATGATTTGTCGCGCACCACGCAAGACCCGCTGGCGGCCAAGGTGCGCAATATCCTGCGCAAGGATTACGGCTTTGCCAAACCGGGCAAGAAGTTTGGCGTGGAATGCGTGTATTCGACCGAGCCGCTGGTGTATCCGCAAACCGATGGCAGCGTGTGCGCCACCAAACCGGCGGTGGGCGATAGCCCGGTGCGGCTGGATTGCGAAGGCGGCTTTGGCGCGGTCACCGTGGTGACCGGCACCTTTGGTTTTGTGGCGGCATCGCGCGTGCTGCGCAAACTGGCGGACAGCGCCGCTCAATAGGGTGGGACGCTGAGCCCCACCCGCTGACTGTCAGTGGCGCCGTGGTTGTGGCGCCAGCGCCAGCACCAGTCCCAGCAAGCACAGAGCGCCGACATAATGCGCGGGCGCTTGCGCATCTTGCTTCATCCACCACGTCAGGGCCACCGGCGTCAGGCCACCAAAAATCGCATAAGCGACGTTATAGCTGAACGACACGCCGCTAAAGCGGATCGCGGCCGGGTAGGCACGCACGATCAGGTACGGCACCACGCCGACTACGCCCACAAAAAAGCCCGCCAGCGCGTAATTAACCATCAGCGTGGCCGGGGCGGCGGGCAGGCTGAAATAGAACATATAGCTGGTAATCAGCAGCCCGAGGCTACCCACCGCCAGGGTAATGCGGCCACCGAATTTATCCGCTGCCATGCCAAATACCACGCAGCCCAAGGTCAGACACAAGGTCGCCAGGCTATTGGCTTGCAGCGACAGTGCGGGCGCAATGCCATGCACTTTTTGCAGCCAGGTCGGAGTAAACAGAATCACCACCACAATCGCCGCCGACAGCACCCAGGTCAGCAACATGGCCTGGATGGTGCCGCCGATATGGTTTTTAACGATCTGGCCCAGCGGCAGATCACGCGCCAGTTCTTTGCGCTGATGTAGCTCTTTAAAGATCGGCGTTTCTTCCAGAAAGCGGCGCAGGTACACCGCCACCAGACCAAACACGCCACCGAGAATAAACGGGATACGCCAGGCGTAATCGGCGATTTCGGCTTTGGAGAAATGCGTGTTGATGACCGTGGCAATCAGCGCGCCCAGCAAAATGCCAAAGGTCAGCCCCGCAGTGAGCGAGCCGACGGCCAGGCCGGTGCGGGTTGGCGGCACGTGTTCAGAAACAAACACCCATGCACCCGGCACTTCGCCACCGATGGCCGCACCTTGTAGCACGCGCAAAATCAGCAGCAGGATCGGTGCCATTACGCCCAGCGTGGCGTAGGTGGGCAGCAGGCCCATAAACAAGGTGGGCAGCGCCATCATGAAAATCGACAGCGTAAACATGCGCTTGCGGCCGAGCTTGTCGCCAAAGTGGGCAATGATGATGCCGCCCAGGGGCCGGGCCAGGTAACCGGCGGCAAAGATGCCGAAGGTCTGCAGCAGCTTTAGCCAGTCCGGCATGGCCGCCGGAAAAAACAGGCCGCCAATCACGGCCGCAAAAAAGACAAACACGACAAAGTCGTAGAATTCGAGCGCACCGCCAAGGGCGGACAGCGTCAGGGTCTGGATATCGCGGCGGTTAAGCGGGCGATGCGCGGCCGACCAGGGCAGCGCGGTAGAGGCAGTAGTGGTCGTAGTCATGGGGGCAGCTTGCTTGCAGTCTGGTCCGGTTGCGCTGGGGCAGGGCGGAACGCAGACGTGGATATCAAAAAGGTTGCGCGCAAACGCAACGCGGCGCTGCCAGCCGGGTGAGGACAGCCTGGCCGCCAAAACAGGATTGCGTCTTGATGGCCGTCGCCCCGGTATGCGATGGGTGGTTCGCGGGGAGGGCCATGCAGGCGGATCACGCCAGCAGGGCCGGGCAGGGCGAACACGTGTTGTATCAGCTTCTACGGCCGTCCGGCAAGTGCCGCCTTACGGTTAAGCCCCAAGGGTCAAACCACGCGCATGTGTTGTAAGCTCGAACTATGATTATCAAAAATAAAACCGGCTGTTTAACCAGCGATCGATCCTGCCTGCGTTCGCACCCGCTGGAGCGCTGAATCATGCATCAAACCCGTGTATGGCTGGGGCTGTTGTTAATGCTGTCCATGTTGAGCGTGCAGGCCAGGGATCGCATCACCTGGGCTATTTTTGACTGGCCGCCGTTATATATCCTGCAGGATCACAGCAACGTCGAGGTCACTCAGCTGGGCTCGGGCATGGGCGACAATATGGTCCGCCTGCTGCAGCAAGGGCTGCCGCAATACGAGCACCACGTGGTGAATATGGTGCCGGGCCGTATCTTTGCCGAAATGCGCGGCGGCACGCACTTGTGCTACGCCTCGGCACTGGCCAATGCGGACCGCCTGGCCACCACCACCATGACCGCGGCCGGGGTCTCGCCGCCGGTACAGGTGGTGATGCGCAAAGACACGCTGCAGGCGCATCCACAATGGCGCGATGGCGTGGATTTGCCGCAACTGCTGCACGACCGGCGCTTGCTGGGCAATTATCAGATGTCGCGTTCGTTTGGCGACGACATCGATAAACTGCTGGCTAGCCCGGACAACCTCGGCATGAAACCGATGGCCGTGGTCAATCAGTCCGAAAGCCTGTTTCGCATGCTGCTGCTGAAGCGGCTTGATTACACGCTGGAATACCCGCAAGTACTGGTCTACCAACAGCGCACCGGCCAGGTCGCGCCCGATCTGGTGGCGGTGCCGATCAAAGGTGCACCGGCATTTTTGACCGCCTATGTGGCTTGCGGCAAAAACGAATGGGGACGCAAGGCCATCGCTGATATCGACAAGGCATTGCAGAAGATTGCGGCGCAGCCGAGCTATCTGCAGGCCATAGAAGTCTGGGTGCCGCCCGAAGAAATGGCGCGGCGACGTAAAGACTATGAACATTTTGTCCGGCAACGCGCGACCCGTTCCATGATCGTGCCGGAGCAATAACCGTATGGAAGGCAGGCAATGAAGCAGGGCGAGTTTAATCAGGATGACCATAAGGTCCGCATCGACAAATGGCTGTGGGCGGCGCGCTTTTTCAAGACGCGCTCGCTGGCCAGCGATGCGGTGGTGGCAGGCCATGTGGAATTGAACGGGGCACGGCCCAAGCCGGCACGCGATGTCAAAGCGGGCGATATGCTCAAGATACGCACCGACCACGGTCTGTTTGAGGTGGAAGTGCTGGGCGTTTCGGACAAGCGCGGCCCGGCCGAAATCGCACGCGCCTTGTATGCCGAAACCGCCGACAGCGTGATCAAGCGCGAAGAAGCGGCTTTGCAGAAATCAATGGAACCGACCTTTGACCATCCGCAGATCAAAGGCCGTCCCACCAAAAAATGGCGGCGGCAGTTGCATCTGCAAGAACGTTGAACCTGTCCCCGCCACGGCTGACTTAATCAGCTGACAACCCCAACCGGAGAGTGGCATGAGCGGCACGCGGCAAGAAACGGATTCCATGGGCGCGATTGCGGTCGCATCGGATCGTTACTGGGGCGCGCAAACGCAGCGCTCGGTGGGCAATTTCCCCATCGGTGTATCGCGTTTTCAGTGGCAGCGGCCGGTAATCCGTGCCTTGGGTGTGCTGAAAAAAGCGGCGGCGCAGGCCAATGCCGAACTCGGCGAGTTGCCAGCCGAAGTGGCGCAGTTGATTGTGCGTGCGGCCGATGAAGTGATCGACGGCCAGCTTGATGCGCATTTTCCACTGGTGGTGTTTCAGACCGGCTCGGGCACGCAGTCCAACATGAATGCCAACGAGGTGATCTCCAATCGAGCCATCGAACTGGCTGGCGGCACCCTGGGCAGCAAAACGCCGGTGCACCCTAACGATCACGTCAATCGCGGGCAGTCTTCCAACGATACCTTTCCCACCGCCATGCATATTGCCGTGGTGGCGGAAATCCAGCGGCGCTTGTTACCGGCGATTGCAACCTTGCACGGCACGCTGGCGAGCAAAGCGGCGGCTTATGCGCATATCGTCAAAACCGGGCGCACTCATTTGCAGGATGCAACGCCGGTTACGCTGGGCCAGGAAATCGGCGCGTGGGTGGCGCAACTGGCATTCAATCGTCACGGTGTCGAGGTGGCTTTGCCCGGTTTATATGATCTAGCCATTGGCGGCACGGCGGTGGGCACCGGGCTCAATGCGCATCCACAGTTTGGTGATACCGCCGCACGCCGTATTGCTGAGCTGACCGGCCATCCTTTCCGCGCCGCCCCGGACAAGTTTTTTGCGCTGTCTGCGCACGATGCGCTGGTACAAACCTCGGCCGCGTTGCGCACGCTGGCGGGCGGCTTGATGAAGCTGGCCAATGACGTGCGCTGGCTGGCCAGCGGTCCGCGCTGTGGTATCGGCGAATTGCGGATTCCGGAAAACGAACCCGGTTCGTCCATCATGCCGGGCAAGGTTAACCCCACCCAGTGCGAAGCGCTGACCATGGTGTGCGTGCAGGTCTTTGGTAACGATGCAGCGGTGGCGTTTGCCGGGAGTCAGGGTAATTTCCAGCTCAACGTATACAAGCCGGTGATGGTGCATAACGTGCTGGAAAGCATCGAGTTGCTGAGCGACGCCATGCTGGCTTTCAACGACCACTGCGCGGTGGGCATAGAGCCGGATCTGGACGTGATCGCCGCCAATCTGGACAAGAATCTGATGTTGGTGACTGCGCTCAACCGCCATATCGGCTATGACAAAGCGGCGCAGATAGCCAAGAAAGCGCATCACGAAGGCCTGACGCTCAAGCAATCGGCGCTGGCGCTGGGGCACCTCACCGAAGCCCAGTTTGACGAATGGGTCGTCCCCATCGACATGACCCACCCGTAACCCCAAACGCATAGGGTGGGTCGAGACCCACCACTCAAAGCCAGTGAATAAAACGCAAAGTGTGCGTTTTTCTCCAGAGGCTTTGAATGGTGGGTCCAGACCCACCCTATGCCGCGCGGGCTGTGCTACCCGTAAAAGAAAGTGCATCAAACGCATAGGGTGGGTCTAGACCCACCACTCAAAGCCAGCGAATAAAACGCGAAGATGTGCATTCTTCTCCGGAGCCTTTGAATGGTGGGTCCAGACCCACCCTATACGGCGCGGGCTGCGCTACCCGTAAAAGAAAGTGCATCAAACGCATAGGGTGGGTCTAGACCCACCACTCAAAGCCAGCGAATAAAACGCAAAGATGTGCGTTCTTCTCCAGAGCCTTTGAATGGTGGGTCCAGACCCACCCCATACCACGCGGGCTGTGCTACCCGTAAAAGAAAGTGCATCAAACGCATAGGGTGGGTCGAGACCCACCACTCAAAGCCAGTGAATAAAACGCAAAGTGTGCGTTCTTCTCCAGTGGCTTTGAATGGTGGGTCTTGACCCACCCTATGCGGCGCGGGCTGAGGCCGTCCCACGTTATTCGTGCAGCGGTACGCCTTAATGCACCCCGATCTGGCTGCGCAGATAGCCGATGGTGGAATAGATATCCGCCACCGCCACCGCATCGCCCGGGTCTTTCAAGTTCGGCGGCGACAGCTGGTCTTCCGGCGCCGGTTGCGGTTGGCCGCCACGCACTTGCAGCGTGTCGCGCTTTTGTTCCAGTTCATCAATCCAGATGGCAATCTGCGGGCCATGGCGGCGCCGCATTTCTTGCTGGAACTCGTCCGGGGACGGGTCGTGCAACTGGCGATTGATTTCGATTTCCCACGCGTCGAGTTGATTGCGGATGCGGTCAAAATCGATGTTCGGTGTCGTCATATCCAGCTCCTTGGTGGTTGGCAGTCCATTCAGCCGATATTGACATCGGAACTACCCGGGGGCGCTCCGGCCAATGCGGCTGCGATTTCGTTGCGTGTTTCCAGACTAGCCGTCTGTGCATAAGCTGCCAGTTCTTCGCGTTGGGCGGCGCTCAATTGCCCGCGCTCCGCCTGGTAGCGCAATGATTCAAACCGGCGCAAAGCCGTGTCATGCGCCGACAGCATCTGGACTTCGTCTTTGAGCGTGCCCGGCATGAACACATCACGCAGCCGGCGCACGATTTCGTCCAGGCGCAGACCGTCGGCCAGTAACTCGACCGCCAGATCAGTCTGGGCCCAACGGCGCGGTAGCGCCTGTTCCTGTAAGGCCACGTCCAGCGGCGTCAATTGACCAAACTGGCTGCGATCAGCTCGTACATCCTTGTCCATGAGGGCGCTCCCGGCGCTGACAATGGCTACCAGCTTAACCCCGCTGGCGGCCGGTCTGAGGCGGTTGCCACCCGATATGCACGTAGGAATTTAGCCCCAGCCGCCGTAAGGCCTTGCAATAGTCGCGAGCTAAAACTTTTGCTTCTTACAAACACGTAGGGATGAGCCTGCACAAGGCGGCGCTAATTTGATACCGCGTCCTGGCGGCTGGCTGATAGCGCGGGCCCGAGCTGCCCGGCACGCTAAGCGTTCAATGGCAGGAGAACGACTATGGCACGCGCACTGTGGTCAGGCGCGATCAGCTTCGGGCTGATCTTTATACCGGTTTCGCTTAATTCGGCTGAATCGCCGGATGAGCTCGATCTTACTTTGCTGGATAAACGCGACTTCTCCAAAGTGGGCTACAAGCGCGTCAATAAAACGACCGGCAAAGAAGTGACCTGGGCCGACATCATCAAGGGCTACGAATATCAGCCCGGTGAATATGTGGCGCTGGGCGATGAGGACTTTAAACACGCCAACGTTAAAGCCACGCAGACCATCGACCTGCTGGCTTTTGTGGATCAGGACGAAATTGATCCGGTTTATTTTGAAAAGCCGTATTACCTGTCGCCAGGTAAACGCGGTGAAAAAGTCTACGGTTTGCTGCGCGAGGCGCTGAAGAAATCCGGCAAGGTGGGCGTGGCGCAAATCGTGATCCGGGTAAAGCAACATCTGGCCGTGGTGGCTGCCGTGGGCGATGCCCTGGTGCTCAACACCTTGCGTTACCCCGAAGAGATCAAGGAAGTGGACGAGCTGGGCTTGCCGCAAGCCGCCATCAAGCCTGGCCTGAGCGCCAAAGAAGTGGATATGGCGGTGCAACTGGTGGAGGGGATGTCGGATGACTGGCACCCGGACCAGTATCACGATCAGTACCGGGCTGACTTGCTCAAGCTGATTGACCGCAAAATCAAGGCGCGCCAGACGCATACCGTCAACGCGCCGATGGATGATGAAGAACAACCGGTGCCGGGTTCAGCCAATGTGCTCGATCTGATGGCCTTGCTGAAAAAGAGTCTGCCCACGGCCAAGGGCAAGGCCGGCAAGTTGCAACGCGCTGAGGCCGATGTGGCCGATAACGATGATGCGGACGAGTTGGCCGTCGCCACGGCCGCGCCGCGCAAAACAGCCCGTGCCAGCAAAGCGGCCCCCGCCAGTGCCAGCAAACCCCGCGCGGCGGCATCAAGCAAAACCGCCGCAGCCAGTAAAGCCAGTGCCAGGCCTGCCGCCAAACCAGCGGCGAAACCGGCCGCCAAACCGGCCGCCAAACCGCAGGCAAAACCGGTGGCGCAGCCCGCACCGCGCGGCGCCAGCAAAACGCCTGCGGCCGCCAGCAAAAGCAAATCCACCGCCCAACCAGCCACCCAGCGCAAAACCGCCACAGCCAGCACCCGGCGCAAGGCGGCTTAAGCGCGCAGGAGACTGCCATGAGCCTCACTCGCTATCGCGCCAAACGCGATTTCAATATCACCTCGGAGCCCGGCGGCAAAGCCGGGCGTTCGGGCGCAGTACTGCATTATGTAATTCAGAAACACGACGCCACCCGCCTGCATTACGACTTCCGGTTGGAACTGGATGGCGTGTTCAAAAGCTGGGCCGTGCCCAAAGGCCCCAGCCTTGATCCGAGCGTAAAACGTCTGGCCGTGCATGTAGAAGACCATCCGCTGGCCTACGGCGATTTTGAAGGCGTGATTCCGCCGCATCAGTACGGTGCCGGCAAGGTGATGGTGTGGGATCGCGGCGTATGGCAGCCGCTGGAAGACCCGCAACGCGGTTATCAGAAAGGCCATCTGCGCTTCAAGCTCGAAGGCGAAAAGCTGCAGGGCGAATGGGCGTTGGTGCGCATGCATCATCGGCCGGACGAGCGTGATGACGCCGACAACTGGCTGCTGGTCAAAGGCCATGACGCCACGGCTGCCGCGGGCAAAAACGCAGACGTCACTGATCAGCTGACGCAATCGGTGATCAGTGGCCGCTTGATTGATGAAATTGACGGACCGCCGCCCAAGCGCTCGCAATTGACCAAAACCAATCAGTCCAAAGCACGCGTGGTAACGCCGGAAGACGCCGCGCCCGCCGCTGGCGCAGACACCGCTGTCGCTAAAAAATCCAGACGCAAATCCACGCTGCCCGAGATCCTCGAACCGCAACTGGCCACGCTGGTCAACAGCGTGCCGGGCGATACCGAGGCATGGCTGGCCGAGATCAAGTTTGATGGCTACCGCATGCTGACGCATATCGAAGACGGACAGGTGCGTATGTTCAGCCGCAACGGCAAAGACTGGACCAGCCGCATGGGCCGCCTGCCGGAGCAACTGGCACAGTTGCCGCTGCAGAATGGCTGGCTGGATGGCGAGGTGGTGGCCATCCAGGCCGATGGCAGCATGAGTTTTCAGGCGCTGCAGAATGCCTTTGCCGACCCCCCGTCCAAACCCACGGCGCGACTGCTGTATTACCTGTTTGATATTCCGTTTTTGAACAATGCCGATCTGCGCTTGCAACCGCTGGTCCAGCGCAAAAAGAAACTGGCCCGCTTGCTGAAGGACCTACCGGAAAACGCCGAGGTGCGCTTTAGCGACCATCTGCAGGCCGATCTGCACGACGCCTTCACCCACGCCTGCCTCCACGGCCTGGAAGGGCTGATGTTCAAGCGCGTCGACTCGGTGTACCAGGAAAAGCGCAATCGGGACTGGCTCAAGCTGAAATGCCAGCAGCGCCAGGAGTTTGTTATTGGCGGCTACACCAATCCGGCGGGCAGTCGGCTGGGCTTTGGTGCTTTGTTGCTGGGTACCTACGGTGACGATGGCTTGTTGCATTACGCCGGGCGGGTGGGGACGGGGTTTGATGACGCCACCTTGCAAAGCCTGGGCAAAACGCTGGCCGCTGCCGAGCAAAAGAGCTCGCCCTTTGTCGAAGACGTGCCGCCACGCGAACGCGCCCATGTGCACTGGGTAAAACCGGAGCAAGTTGCGGAAATCCGCTTTGCCGAATGGACCGATGAAAAGCGCCTGCGCCAGGCCGCGTTTTTAGGCCTGCGCCAGGACAAACCGGCCCAGCAAGTGGTGCCGGAACGTGCAGTGGCAGCGGCGAGCGCAGAGGAGGCTGCCAGCAAAGCCAGCCCCAAACCCAAACGTAGCACCGAGGACGCAGAGGTGGGCGGCGTACGCATCAGCCATCCCACCCGCATTGTTTTTCCCGGCACCGGCGATACCAAAGTCGATGTCGCCCGCTATTACGCGCAAGTGGCCGACTGGGTGGTGCCGCAACTCAAAGGCCGCCCTTTGACGCTGGTGCGTTGCCCGCAGGGCGCGGCGCATGCGTGTTTTTTCCAGAAGCATTTGACCGACACCATGCCCGAAGGCCTGCAGCCGGTGCAGATCAAGGATGAGAGCGGTACGTCGACCTATATGCTGGCCAACGACATCACCGCAGTGATCCAGTTAGTGCAATCGGGCGTGCTGGAACTGCATACCTGGGGCGCCACGCAAAAGGCGCTGGAACAACCGGACCGGATTATCTTTGACCTGGACCCGGCGCCCGATGTGAGCTGGCAGCAGGTGGTGGAGGCGGCGCAATTGCTGCGCGGGCTGCTGCAGGATGTGGGGCTGGGTGTCTTTCTCAAGACCACCGGCGGCAAGGGTTTGCATGTGGAAGTGCCGCTCAAGCCGGGCCCGGAATGGGATACCGTCAAGGATTTCAGCAAAGCGGTAGCGACGCATCTGGCGCAGCAGATTCCCGAGCGCTTTATTGCCACCATGAGCAAGGCCAAACGCAACGGCAAAATCTTTATCGATTATTTGCGCAACGCGCGTGGCGCGACTGCAGTGGCGGCCTATTCCACGCGGGCGCGCGAACAAGCTGGCGTGGCCACCCCCATCAGTTGGGATGAATTGCCCACGCTGACCAGCGCCAGCTTCTGGACCATCCATAACGTGCCGCAGCGCTTGGCCACCTTGCAACACGACCCATGGGCCGATTACGACAAAGCGCGGGTCAAACTGGGCCCCAAGATATTGAAAGCGTTTGGCGTGTAAGGGCGGTGGAGCAGGGGCCGGGGCTGGGCATGAATCGTTGCCGGATCGCATCGCGCAGCGAGCGACCGGGTATATCGCTGGGTGGTGGGTCTTGACCCACCCTATGCCAGGAGGTCGTGTTCGGCTTTAAGGTCGGTGAGCAGGGCTTGCACGCTGTTGATGGCCGCTGGCCACGCGGCGCTGGCGGCGCTGCCGTCGCCGCTGCGCGCTGCCAGTTCCAGCGTACGCAGATGGCCCACCGTGACTGTTGCGGCCAGCGTGCCACATTCGCCTTTCAGCGCGTGGGCTTGCTGCGCCACCGTCGCCAGATCGCCAGCGGCGTGGGCGTCTTGCAAACGGCTGAGGCGTAGCGGCACATCGGCCAGAAATACCCCGATCAGCTCAACCAACAAACTTTGGTCATCGGCCAGTGCGGCCAGTGCGACGGCGCGTTGATAGTCGCTGCTCATGCCTGATTCTCCCGTATCGCCTTGCGGGTTTTACCGCCGTGCAAGGCACGCAGTACCCGTGTGGCGGCAATCTCGGCGGCGGCCAGCGCGGCGGCGCGCTGACCTTGCCAATGCTGGTTCAGCGCTGCAGAAAACGAAGCGCCGTAATGCTGTTGCAATACATCCAGATCATGCAGATGACCGAGCGCATCTTGCGCCGGCTTGGCTTGCTTGCTCAAGCGCTGCCAGCGCCGGGGCAACCAGTCGCCCAGTTCTTCGTGTAGATAACGCACTTTCTTTAGCGTAATGCGCGTGCGATGCCAGCAGGCGGCCGGGCAGCCTGGCACCAGCGCGCGTAGTTCACCGCGTGCCTTGCGCCGGAATTGGCGCGCGGTCTGGCGGATTTTGCGTTGCAGCGCGGCGCCAGACGGCACGTCGTGGCGCAAAGTGTGCGGCAGCGCGCTGATTTGCGTGGTCCAGTCGCGCGGCAGTAAGGCTGTGCGCGCGGCGCGCAGATCCGGCGCGCGGCCCTCGATCAATTGCCGCGCTTCTTGCGCATAGGGCGCGGGCCAGCCGGCGACCAGTTCCAGCATCACATCGCGATCGCGCAGCAGATTGCTGGCCGCGCTGATTTGCGACAGGGCCGCCCGCGTCGTATGCAAGGCGCCATACCGCGCCACCGGCAACAACTGGATGCGCACGCTGCGCAGCTGTATGCGTAACTGATGCAGATCTTCCACGCCGCCGTGTTGCCGCACCTGCTGCTGGGCCACATCAATCTGTTCGATTTGCTGTTGCAGATGTTTGATCCAGCGCTTGCGTGTGCTCATTACGGCTCCGTGGGTTTTAGCGGGCGGCGCTGCCCAGCCATTGCTGCACGTGGTCGCGTGCTTGCGTCAGCGTATCCAGAATTGGAATATCCAGCGCTTTGATTGCGGCATCGGGCGTGCTCATATCCGGAACCATAATGACGCGGCAGCCCGCGCTGTGCGCGGCGCGCACGCCCACAATCGAATCTTCAAATACCACGCATTCGGCGGGCTGCAAGCCAAAGCGCTGTACCGCTTTCAGATAGATGTCGGGTGCGGGTTTGGGATGCTCGATGTCATCACCGCAAACGGCAAATTCAAAAAAGTCCCACAAACCCGCCAGTTGCAGATGATGCTCGGCCAGTTCGCGTTTGGTGGACGTCGCCACCGCGCAGGGCAAGCCTTGTTCGCGCAGCCAGTGCAGCAAATCCAGCACACCGGGACGGTGCGGAATGGCTGATTGGGTGCGCTGCAGGTAATGTTGGTGCGTGGCGGCGATCAGGGCGTCGACCGGGGCGCCGTCTTCGAGCTGGGTTTCCAGATACGCTTTGACTTTGCTCATATGCATGCCGACCATGCCATAGGGCACGTGCTCGGCCAGCGGTAGATGCAGCGCGGCGGCGGCTTTGGTCCAGCATTCGATGGCAATGCGCTCGGTATCGAGCATCAGGCCATCCATATCAAACAGGGCAGCGCGGGGTAGGGGATAGGACATGAGTTCGGCGGCAAATTTGACCAGGCTCCGAGTCTACCCCAAGCGAAAGCAGCATGACAGGCGGCCGTTGGCTGGCCGCTGTAATCAGAAAACAGTAGCAGTGATTTCAGGAATAGATGTCGATGTCGAAAGTGCCTATGGCCCCGCTTAAATGCCCTTGTGGCAGCAATTTGCCCTATACCGGTTGCTGTGCGATTTATCACGGCGGCGTAGCCGCGCCCAGCGCCGAGGCGTTGATGCGCTCGCGTTACACCGCCTATGTGCTCAAGCTGGAAGACTATCTGCTGGCAACATGGCACCCGCAAACGCGGCCCACCGCGCTGGATCTGGCAGCCGACGGCAATGTGAACTGGCAATCGCTGGAAATCCGTCGTGCCAGCGAAGAGGGTGATCTGGCTGCGGTCGAATTTGTTGCGCGCTACAAAGTAAACGGCCGCGCCTGGAAGCTGCATGAGACCAGTTCTTTCAGCCGTGGCGCCGACGGACGCTGGCTGTATGTCGATGGCGATCTGCAGGAAAGCTAAGCCGCGACGGCGCGCGTGATTACGTTGCAGCGGTGATGCGACTACGCAATTATTTCAAACCCATTTGATGGGCTGCAGGCCGGAGGCGGCGACCGGCGCTGGCTTTTGTTGTGCGCAGCGCGTCGTTTCCTGCCGCCATCAAGCAACTGCAAACGCCGCGCCGCGCCGCTTGCTCCGGCTGCACCGTCCCGGTGCCAGCCCGCATTCCCGTTGAGGTCTGTCTCTTTCGTGCGACGCCGGTAGTCACCGCTATTGGCGGCATGGCGTTGGCGGCGCGCTCAATACAGGGCGCGGCGGCCGTACGGGAAAGCCCTCACCCCCTTTTTCTGCTTGTAAATATTGACAAGCGTCAAAGGACTCGCTAATTTTCAAACACTCGTTTGAAATATCGAACACGACGCTACACCACTGGAGCACGTATGGGAGAGTCCGCCAAGGCGGTCGAAACCTCGACCCGCATTCTGGATGCCGCCGAACTGTTGTTCGTTGAGCACGGCTTTGATGCCACCTCGATGCGCCTGATTACCCAAGCCGCCGGCGTTAACATCGCCGCCGTCAATTATTACTTCGGCTCGAAAGATGGCCTGTTCAAAGCCGTATTTGAACGCCGGGCCGAGCCGTTTGCGCGTTTGTTTCTGGGCCATCTGGACCAGCTGGAACGCCAGTATGTCAATCCCAGCGCCAAACAGGTGGTGGAGGCCTTTGTGGCCGCCGCCATCGAACTGGGCCAGGAAGCCAGTCTGGGCGGCCTGATCTTTGTACGCTTGCTGGCGCGTACTTTTGTTGAGCCGCACCCGGTGCTCAAGGAAAGCATGCCGCGCCGATACAGTGAGCTGACTCGCCGCTATATCAGCGCGCTGGTCAAATCGCTGCCGCATTTGTCCGAAGCTGAAGTGCACTGGCGCTTTCACTTTCTGGCCAACGCCATGTTCAACGCGTTTGCCGGCACCAATGTACTGCGGCTGTTTATGGCGCACCCCATCGTAAATGCCCGCGATCCGCAAATGGTGGCGCGCATGCTGGTGCCGTTTGTTGTGGCTGGTCTGGACGCGCAAGCCGCGATGCCAGAGCTGGTCGATCAGAATTCGTAAAGGAGTCTACAAAAATGACAGCGCTCATCAGTGTGGCCATTGTGCTGGTCGCCTTCCTGGCGGTGGCGTATGTACGCGCCCCGTTGTGGTTCAGCTCGTTGCTGGTGTTGTTGGGTACGGCGTTTGCCGTGTTTGCGCGCGGCGCCAGCCCGGTATGGCTGGGCGTGGTGGTGGTGGTGTTGGCCGTGCTTAACCTCAAGCCGCTGCGTCGCGCCCTGATTACCAATCCGCTGTTCGGCGTCTTCAAGAAAATCACGCCGCCGATGTCGCAGACCGAGCAAGAAGCGGTGGATGCCGGCACGGTGTGGTGGGATCGCGATCTGTTCTCGGGCAAGCCTGATTACGAGCGCCTGCATAACTTTCCGGCCCCGCAACTGACGGCCGAAGAACAAGCGTTTATTGATGGCCCCACCGAACAGCTGTGCAAGATGCTGGACGACTGGAAAATCACCCACGAAACCAAAGACCTGGAACAGCACGTGTGGCAGTTCATCAAGGATCAGGGTTTCCTTGGGATGATTATCAAGAAAGAGTATGGCGGTAAGGAGTTCTCCAACTACGCCCATGCTCGCGTTGTGACCAAGATCGCCACCCGCAGCGGCTCGGCCGCGGTGACGGTGATGGTGCCCAACTCGCTCGGACCGGGCGAATTGCTGCAGCACTACGGCACTGAACAACAAAAGAACTACTACCTGCCGCGTCTGGCCAAGGGCGTGGAGATTCCCTGCTTTGCGCTGACCAGCCCGGAAGCCGGCTCGGATGCCGGTGGTATCCCCGATTACGGCGTGGTGACGCGTGGTTCGTATACCGACCCGCGCACCGGCGAGCGGCACGAAAACGTGCTGGGTATCCGCGTCAGCTGGGAAAAGCGTTACATCACGCTGGGCCCGATCGCCACCATCCTCGGTCTGGCGTTCAAGCTGTATGACCCGGACGGTTTGCTCGGCGGTAAAAAAGATATCGGCATTACCTGCGCGCTGATCCCGACCGAACACGAAGGCGTGGAAATCGGCCGTCGCCACTATCCGGCCACGTCGGTGTTCCAGAATGGTCCGAACTGGGGTAACGACGTGTTTATCCCGATGGAATGGGTGATTGGCGGTAAAGACTACGTGGGCCAGGGCTGGCGCATGCTGGTGGAATGTCTGTCGGTGGGCCGTTGCATCTCGCTGCCGGCCATGTCGGTGGCGTCGGGCAAACTGGCCGCCTTCACCACCGGCGCATATGCCCGCATCCGCAACCAGTTTGGTCTGGCCATCGGCAAGTTCGAAGGCGTGGATGAAGCGATTGCGCGCATCGGTGGCTATGCCTATCAGATGGACGCGGCACAACGCCTGGCGCTGACTGGCCTTGATATGGGCGAGAAGCCGTCGGTGCTGTCGGGCATTCTCAAATATCACAACACCGAACGCATGCGTAAGGTGCTGAACGACGCCATGGACGTGCACGCTGGCAAAGCCGTGTGTATTGGCCCCAACAACTATCTGGCACACGGTTATCAAGCGATTCCGGTGGCGATTACGGTGGAAGGCGCCAACATCCTTACGCGTTCGATGATCATCTTTGGTCAGGGCGCCATCCGTTGCCATCCCTATGTGCTGACCGAAATGCGTTCGGCCATGAACAACGACGGCGCGGCGTTTGATAGCGCAGTCATCGGTCATATCGGCTTTACCGTCTCCAATGCCGTGCGTGCACTGGTGATGGGCCTGACCGGCGCGGCCTTTGTCGGCAGCCCCAAATCGGGCAAGACCGCGGTGTATTACAAGCAAGTCACGCGCATGTCTTCGGCCTTTGCCTTTGCTGCGGATATGGGCATGGCCAGCTTGGGCGGCAGCCTCAAGTTCAAGGAAAAGCTGTCGGCGCGCCTGGGTGATGCGCTGTCCAATCTGTATATCGCCACCGCTGTGCTGAAGAAATATCACGACGATGGCATGCCGGAAGAAGATCTGCCGCTGCTGCAATGGTCGGTGCAAACCGCGCTCTACGATTGCCAGATGGCGCTGGATGGCTTCCTGAGCAATCACCCGAGCCCGCTGCTGGGTTGGCTGATGCGTCGTCTGGTGTTCCCGCTGGGCATGTCGCTGCGCGCCCCGGCAGATTATGTGGGCACCAAGGTAGCCAAGCTGCTGATGGAGCCGACGACAACCCGCGATCGCCTGGTTGAATACATGTATCGCTCCACCGACGAAAGCGATCCGATTGGCGTGCTGGACCATGCGCTGAAGGCCGTCATCGCCACCGAAGGGCTGGAACACAAGCTGCGTAAAGCCCAGCGCGATGGCAAGAATGTGGGTCTGACCGCGATGGATCGTCTCGACGACGCGGTAGCCAAGGGCTTGATCAGCAAAGAAGAACACGCCGCCGTTACCCGCGCTCGCCAACTGAAACGCCAGGTGATCATGGTCGACGATTTCGACGGCAATCTGGAAAACCCCGATCTGGGCGTCACCACCCGCGTCATCCTCGGCCACAGCGCCAAGGCCAGCGCCCCGGTGGCACCGCAGCCGACCACGCCCGAGGCCGTACTGGCTGAAGTGCCGGGCGCACCGGTCTGATCGGGCGCACTTGATCGCGCAAGCATACGTATTACCGGAATCAGCAGTCGCAGTAGCAAGTCGGGCCGCTTCTTATCTTCATCTACTCTGCATGAAGCGGTGCCAACAAGCCTGACCGCGCCACAAAGCGCGGCAGGTTTGTAAAAGTGGAAGACCGGGCCAACGCGCTTTTGCAGGCGTTGGCGCTGTCAAGCAAGCGTTGTATTTGTGCCGGGTGGCTTGCCGCCCGGTCGATCGGCATAAAAAATCCAGCTGACGTGTGTACCTGGATGTAAGTCCACTACGCGTTCTACGGAAAAACTGAGGGCCACAAAGGCCCCCGATGAAAGCCCGCTTCCCACGGCGGGCATCCAAAAAAGCTGCGGCAAAAGCCGCGTTTGAAGGAGAGTACGATGAAGAAAATCGCCAGCGCACTGCGCTTGGTCGGTGCGAGCACTCTGGTGCTTGTGTCCGGCCATGCTCTGGCTTCCGGTTATTCGTTTGGCGTGCAAAGCGTCAGCTCGCAATCTGTTGCCAACTCGAACGGTGCAGAGGCCAAAGACGCCTCGGTGCTGTTCTATAACCCGGCCGGCATGACCCATCTGAAGGGGGATAACTTCTCCGGCGCATTGGTGATTCTGGATCCGAGCGTCAGCCCGTCCAATATCAGCGCCACCACGGCCGGCGGCGCCTCCGTCAGCGGTAACGATGGCGGTCGCGCAACTTCGATTGTGGAAGTACCGCAGCTGTACTACACCCACCAGTTCAACGACAAGGTGTACGGCGGGATTGGTTTCTTTATCCCGTTTGGTGATGCGGTCAGCTACGACGAAGGCTGGACCGGCCGTTACAACTCGACCAAGCTCGACATGCGTACCTACGCGTTCAACCCCGCGTTTGCCTACAAGATCAACGATCACTGGTCGGTCGGCTTCGGGATTACCGCGCAGTACATGGATGCCAAGTTCAACAAAAAGGCGGACTTTGGTTCTCTGGCCGCGCAAGAGCTGCAATCCGAACTGTCGACCACCGCCGGCCAGGCCGCGCTGACCAATCTGGTTACGCAACTGGTGGTGAATGGCCAACTGACCTCGGCGCAGGCGGCGCAACTGAAGGCTTCCTTGCCGTCCGCCATTGCGGCCATGCAAGGCAACGCTGCCAACGACAGCGAAATGAAATACCAGGGCACGGACTGGGGCTTTGGCTGGAATATGGGCGTGATGTGGGATGTGGACGAAACCCTGCGCTTCGGCGCGGCGTATCGCAGCCATATCAAGCACAACCTGTCGGGCGATGCCAACTGGTACAACCCCAACAGCATCACCATCCCGGGCCTGAGCAATCTGGGCACGGCCGGCACCATCCTTAACCAGGCGCTGCAGAATCAGTTGTCCGGCGCGTTCTCGGCGTTTACCAACAGCACCGGTACCGTTGCTGTCGACACACCCGATACCGCATCGATCAACTTCTTCAAGCAGCTGACGCCCAAGTGGGCGGTGATGGCGGATTACACCCACACCTGGCACAGCAAGTTTGACGAGCTGCAACTGGATTTCTCTAACAGCCTGCCCAATGCCGTCATCGTGCAAAGCTGGAAGAACACCAATCGCTACTCGATCGGTACCACGTATCAGTACAGCCAGCCGCTGCAACTACGCGCCGGTATTGCCTATGACCAAAGCCCGGTACCCAGTTCGGAATATCGTCTGGCGGCCTTGCCGGATAACAACCGCACCTGGTTCTCGCTGGGCCTGAACTACATGTTTACGCCGCAGCTGTCGCTCGATCTGGCCTACACCTACGTGAAAATCCAGGACGCGCACATGAACAACAACGAAGGCTGCTTGCTGCCGACGTGTACCGGTAGTGGCACCACCACCGTGGCTGATTTCGATAGCAATGCCAACATTCTGGGCATGCAGATCAACTACAAGTTCTAAGCATCAGGCCTGACACGGTGCGCTCCCACGGGGGCGCACCTTTTAAACCACGCAGAACAACACGGGTCACATTAGCCCGGCGCAGTTGTAGTGAGTTTCCGGATTGCTGTCCGCAAGGCATGCCGCCGCAGTCCTGAAACCAACGTCAACAGCCTTACCACTGGGGATATTTAAATGTTCCAGAAAGCCAATATACGTCGCGTTGCCGTGCTCGGCGCCGGGGTGATGGGCGCGCAGATTGCCGCTCACCTGGTCAATGCCGGTATCGACACCGTCCTGTTTGATCTGCCTGCCAAAGAAGGCGACGCCAACGGCATCGTCAAAAAGGCCGTCGACAATCTGAAGAAGCTGAAACCTGCTCCGTTTTCCAGCGCCGCCCGCGCGGACTATATCGCCATGGCCAACTACGGCAGCGATCTGGAAAAACTGGCCGACTGCGATCTGATCATCGAAGCCATCGCCGAACGCCTGGACTGGAAGCTGGACCTGTACGCAAAGATTGCGCCGCACGTGGCCGATCACGCCATCCTGGCCACCAATACTTCGGGCCTGTCGATCGGCAAGCTGGCCGACGGCGTGCCGGAAGCGCTGCGGGGCCGCTTTTGCGGTATCCACTTCTTTAATCCGCCGCGCTACATGTACCTGGTCGAACTGATTCCGACCCGGTACACCGAAGGCGCCGAGCTGGATGCGCTGGAAACTTTCTTGACCACGCGCCTGGGTAAAGGCGTGGTACGCGCCAAAGACACGCCCAACTTTATCGCCAACCGCATTGGCGTGTTCAGCATGCTGGCCACCATCCACCATGCCGAACGCCTCGGTATCCGCTTTGATGTCGTGGATGACCTGACTGGCCCGCGCCTGGGTCGCCCCAAGTCGGCCACGTTCCGCACCGCCGATGTGGTGGGTCTGGACACGTTTGCGCACGTCGTCAAAACCATGACCGACAACCTGCCGGATGATCCATGGCACGCGTTCTACACCGTGCCGGCATGGATGCAGGCGCTGATCGAGAAGGGCGCGCTGGGCCAGAAAACCAAGGGCGGCATTTATCGCAAAGAAGGCCGCGATATCTTCGTGCTGGACCCCAAGACTGGCGAATACGTGCAATCGGGCCAGAAGGGCGATGACGAAGTCAAAGCCATCCTGAAAATTGAAAACCCGGCCGAGAAGTTCAAAGCGCTGCGCGAATCGCAAAACCCGCAAGCGCAGTTCCTGTGGGCCTGCATGCGCGATGTGTGGCAATACATTGCCTACTGGCTGGGCGATATCGCCGGCAATGCGCGCGATGTGGATTTTGCCATTCGCTGGGGCTTTGGCTGGAAGCAAGGTCCGTTCGAGATGTGGCAAGCCGCAGGCTGGAAAGCCATTGCTGAAGCCATCTCGGGCGAAATCGCTGCGGGCCAGACCATGTCGAGCGCGGCACTGCCCGCCTGGGTCAACAGCGTGGACGGCGTGCATACGCCGCAAGGCAGCTATAGCGCCGCCGACAACAGCTACAAAGCACGTTCGACGCTGCCGGTGTACGAGCGCCAGATTTACCCGCCGACCGTGTTTGGCGAAGCCGCGCCGCAATATGGCGAAACCATTTACGAAAACGACGGCGTGCGCATGTGGTTGCGCGCTGGCGACGACGTGCCGGTGGTCAGCTTCAAGAGCAAGGCGCACAGCGTGGGCGCGGCCGTACTGGAAGGCCTGCAGGCTTCGGTGCGTATCGCCGAAGCGCGCTACCCCGGCCTGGTGATCTGGCATCCGGAAGCGCCGTTCTCGGTGGGCGCCGATCTGGCCAGCATGGGCCCGGCCTTTATGACCGGTGATTTCGACGCCATCGAAAAAATGGTGGCCGAATTCCAGAAAACCTCGATGACCATCAAGTACGCGCAAGTACCGGTGGTGGCGGCGGCGCAAGGTTATGCCTTTGGCGGCGGTTGCGAGTTCCTGATGCATTCCGCCCGGGTGGTGGCTGCGCTGGAAAGCTATATCGGCCTGGTGGAAGTGGGCGTGGGCCTGTTGCCCGCGGGCGGCGGTTGCAAGGAATTTGCCCTGCGCGCGGCGCGTGAAGCCAAGGGTGGCGACATCCTGGCCGTGCTGAAGGACTACTACATGGCGATGGCCATGGCCAAAGTCGCGACTTCGGCCGAAGAAGGCAAAGAGATAGGCTATCTGCGTGAATCGGACATCGTGGTGTTTAACACCAACGAAATCCTGCACGTGGCGCAATCGCAAGTACGTGCCCTGGCCGACGCGGGCTACAAGGCACCGATCAAGCCCAAGGGCTTTCCGGTGGCGGGCCGTACCGGCGCGGCGACCATCCGTGGCCAACTGATCAACATGCTGGAAGGCGGTTTTATCAGCAAATACGACTACCACATTGGCGTGCAGATTGCCGAAGTGGTGTGCGGCGGTGATGTGGACGCGGGCACGCTGGTGAATGAGGAATGGATCCTCACGCTGGAACGCCAACGCTTTATGGGCTTGCTGAAGAAAGGCAAAACCCAGGAACGCATCATGTACATGCTGGAAAACAACAAACCGCTACGGAACTGATCGTCGCCCTGGCGCAGATGACTTTTCCGTTGCTGGCCGGTGGCAGCAAAACCCCGGCCAGCCTGATTGTTTGAATGAATACTCAGGAGCTCACCATGAGCAAACAGATCCAAGAAGCTTATATCGTCGCCGCCACGCGCACGCCGGTGGGCAAGGCCCCGCGCGGCATGATGAAGAATGTGCGTCCGGACGACATGCTGGCGCACGTGCTGAAAGGCGCGCTGGCGCAAGTGCCGGGCCTCGACCCCGCGCGCATTGAAGACGTGATCGTGGGCTGCGCCATGCCCGAAGCCGAACAAGGCATGAACGTAGCGCGCATTGGCCTGCTGCTGGCTGGCCTGCCCGATACCGTGGGTGGCGTCACCATCAATCGCTTCTGCTCGTCCGGCATCAACGCCGTGGCCATGGCTGCAGACCGCATCCGTGTGGGCGAAGCCGACGTGATGATTGCCGCCGGTACCGAAAGCATGTCGATGGTGCCGATGATGGGTAACAAGGTAGCGCTGAACCCGGAAATCTTTGCCAAGGACGAAAACCTGGGCATTGCCTTCGGCATGGGTCTGACCGCCGAGAAAGTCGCCGAGCAATGGAAAGTCAGCCGCGAAGATCAGGATGCCTTTGCAGTTGAATCGCATCGGCGCGCGCTGGCCGCGATTGAAGGCGGCAAGTTTGCCGACGAAATCACCCCGCTCGAAGCCACTTACCGCGTGCCTAACCTGGCCACTGGCGAAGTCGAATATGTGAAGAAATCGTTGACGACCGACGAAGGTCCGCGTCGCGACACCAGCATGGAAGGCCTGGCCAAACTGAAGACCGTATTCGCCGCCAAAGGCTCGGTCACGGCGGGTAACAGCTCGCAGATGTCGGATGGCGCAGGCGCGGTCATCCTGGTGTCGGAACGCATCCTCAAGGAATACAACCTGACCCCGTTGGCGAAGTTTGTCAGCTTTGCGGTGAAGGGCGTGCCCGCCGCCATCATGGGGATAGGCCCGAAAGAAGCCATCCCGGCCGCGCTGCGCGTGGCTGGCCTGAATCAGGACGATCTGGCCTGGATCGAGCTGAACGAAGCATTTGCCGCGCAGTCGCTGGCGGTGATTCGCGATCTGAATCTGGACACCAGCAAGGTTAATCCGCAGGGCGGCGCCATTGCCCTTGGTCACCCGCTGGGCGCCACCGGCGCAATCCGTGCCGCTACGCTGGTGCACGGCATGCGCCGTGAAGGCATGGCCGGCAAGTACGGCATGATCACCATGTGTATCGGCACCGGTATGGGTGCCGCCGGGATCATCCAGTCGCTGTAACCTGCGCCGCCTGTTCTGGCCATGCTGGCTGGAGCAGGCGGGCACTGCCGATGACTGATCCGCGATTACAGATATTGCCACCTGTGGGCGCTGGCCATGGCCAGTGCGGGTTGCTTGCGTCTGTATTCATCCCTGCGGCTGCAGTCATGGGTTGCTGCGGCGCTTGCGCTGCGGCCGTCGTACCTTCTTCTAGCTCTGCCTTTGCGCCCGCGGCTTGCCCCGCGGGCTTTTTTTGTTAAGGAATACACCATGCAAAAACGCTCGCTGCTCAAACAATCACTGGCCATCGCCGCCCTCGGTCTAAGCCTGACCACCGCCGCGCACGCGCTTGAAGTCGAAGGCCAGCAAGTGCCGGAACATGCTGAAGTCAACGGCCAGAGCCTGTTGCTGGATGGCGCTGGCTTGCGCAAGAAAGTGATTTTTGATGTCTATGTGGCCGCGCTGTATACCAGTGCCAAAACCGCCGACGGCGCCGCCGTCATCAACGGCACCAGCGCCCGCCGCATGGAACTGAAAATGTTGCGCGGCGTGGGCGCCAGCACCATGCACGAATCGTTTGTGGAAGGGCTGGAAGCCAACACTACCGACGCGCAACTGGCGGCGATCAAACCGCGTGTGTCGCAACTGGAAAAAATCTTTGCCGACGTGAAAAAGGTAGAGAAGGGCGATCTGATCACGCTGGACTTTATTCCCGGCACCGGCACCAAGGTGAGCGTGCGTGGCAAAGCCTACCCGGTCATCCCGGGCGACGACTTCGCCTCGGCCATGCTGTCGATCTGGCTGGGCCAGAAGCCGGTGCAGAATGATCTGAAAGCGGCGCTGCTGGGCAAAGCTTCCTGATCTGGCACCAAGCCGCATAGGGTGGGTCAAGACCCACCATTCAAAGGCACATAATCGAGCGCCATCGCCGGGTTATACGTCTTTGAATGGTGGGTCACGACCCACCCTATTGCGGCGCTGCTGGGCAAAGCTTCCTGATCTGGCACCACGCCGCATAGGGTGGGTCAAGACCCACCATCCAAAGCCGCATAATCAAGCGCCATCGCCGGGTTATACGTCTTTGAAATGGTGGGTCACGACCCACCCTATTGCGGCGCTGCTGGGCAAAGCTTCCTGATCTGGCACCAAGTCGCATAGGGTGGGTCAAGACCCACCATCCAAAGCCGCATATTCGAGCGCCATCGCCGGGCTATACGTCTTTGAATGGTGGGTCACGACCCACCCTATTGCATTGCGGCCACTCGAATTCTGGGCCGGTCTGGCGTCTTTTACGCGCAGGCGACCAGCGGCAAGCTGGCCGGATGGTCGGAATTTTCGTAAAACTGTGTATCGCGCAGCTGCATGTAGTTTGCGCAAAAAAATGCCGCACCGGCCGGGTGCGCCACGGCTGAAAACGTGCGCCGTCGCGGGGCGCGCGGGCAGGGAGGGGGTAGTATTGCTACACCTACCGTTTTGTATGTTGCAGTGCGAGCTACGTGAAGAAACGTAACGAATATCAGGGTTTGCCCGTACATTGTTGTAGTTATATGACGGTTGGTAATGAAAATATAACGTAGTTAACCTACATAAACGCTTGCACCATTTTTGTAGTTGTCGTACATTACGGCCCATGGATCGGCGTTTGAAACGCAAGTGGAAAACACCGGTAGCGCTGAGCGCGCAACCTCTTTTTAAGCTCTCCTAGGCTTAGAAATACGGCGCAAGCCGTAAGCTTTATCGACTCCTCCATCCTCTATGCCCGTGGCTAGTTAACGCGTAAGCGCTACTGACCAACGGGCTATTTTTTTGCCCGTCGCTTTGCAAGCATCCTGCGTGCCGCTTTCGCCATGCTGAATTCGCTATTGCATCACTGCCTTGCACAAATATCCCACCAGCATTGTTCACCACACGCATGCACTTCGGTACAGTAGCGGCTTGACTGATGCCGTCCCGGATTCCTGCCTTTGCCTGCGCTCTTCTGCCGCTGTCTGTTGGTTCTTGCTGTGTCTGCGCCGATGCTGGGGTGGGCCGACGACGTAGCGCGCGTCAACAGCTACGACGTCAAGATCAATGCGCCCAAACAAGTGGACGATTTGCTTGAGTCTTATCTCGACGTGTATCGCTGGCGCAAACAAAAAGATCTGGCGGTGGACGATCTGCAAGCCGCAGTCGACCGCACCCCGCAAGACGCCGCCAATCTGCTGAATACCGAGGGCTATTTTTCGCCTGTGGTCAAAGCCACGCTTAACCATGACGGCGAGCACTACCGCGTTGATGTCACGGTGGATCCCGGCCCGGTGGCCACCGTGCGCAAGATTGATTTCCGCCTGACTGGCACCGTGAACGACGATCCGCCGTATCGCGACAATCTGTTGCAGCGGCTCAAATCCGACCCCGCGCTCACAGAAGGCAGCGTGTTTACCCAGGCGCAATGGGACGCCTACAAGCGCCGCGCGCTTACCGCGCTGCAGAACCGGCGTTACGCCGCAGCCTATATCAGCGAGAGCCAGGCGCTGGTCGATCCCAAAGCCAATGTGGTTGATCTGACCATGGTGCTGGATAGCGGCCCGTTCTATCACTATGGTCAGGCCGAGATCAGCGGCATGCAGCGCTATCCGGAGCAGATCGTGCGTGATCAGATTCATTTGAATCCGGGCGACGAATACCGGCGGTATCAATTGCTGCAATTGCAGAGCGATCTGCAAGACATTCCGCAGGTGGCCACCGCCATCGTTGATACCCAACTGAGCGACGAGCCGCCCTATACCGCGCCGATCGATATTACGATCCAGGAAGCGCCATTGCAGAAGCTGGGCCTGGCCGCCGGTTACAGCACCAACACGCGTTATCGCGGCCAGATTGATTATCGCTATAACAATGTGGCGAATCGCGGCTGGGTGTGGACCACTAAGGCCACCTACGAAGGGCTGGAGCAATCGCTCAATACCGAGCTGGCTTTCCCCAAACAGGACGACGGCTATAACAACAAGCTTTACGTCAACGCCGACCACAGCGATGTGCAAGGCCTGGTCACCACCACCTATAAAGGCGGCTTCAGCAAATCGCGCACTGATCGCGATATTGATCGCACCATCACCATTGAATACCAGGCCGAACGCCGGGACGTGGGCGACGGCCAGATTGATACGCCACATGCGCTGACCGCCAATTACAAATGGGTGCGGCGTGATCTGGACAGCCAGCGCGATCCGCATCGCGGCAATGTGCTGCAGCTGGAAGGCGGTGGCGCCTCGGGCCAGTTGTTGTCGACGCAGACCTTTGTGCGTCTGTACGGCAAAGGTTCGGTGTATTACCCGGTGGGCGAGACCGGCATATTTCTGGGCCGGCTGGAACTGGGGCAGAACTTTGCGCGTAATCCCGACGGGGTGCCCACCGACTGGCTGTTCCGCGCCGGCGGTAGCGGCAGTGTGCGTGGTTATGACTATCAAGCTCTGGGCGTCAAAGCCGATGACGGCACCATCGTGCCCGGCCGCGTGCTGGCCACCAGCAGTGCGGAATACCAACATCCCGTGTACAAGGATTGGCGCGGCGCCGTGTTCGTTGACTATGGCGACGCCGCTGACAGCTGGCAGACCTGGGAAGGCCGCACCGGCGTGGGTGTGGGCGCACGCTGGATCAGTCCGGTGGGCTCGATCGGCGCCGATCTGGCTTATGGCGTGCAAGACCGCAAAATCCGCTTCCACTTTGCCTTGGGCATGGCGTTCTGATGCTGGACGACGACCTCATCCCCGCCCCAGCCACCCCGCAGCCCAGGCGACGGCATCCGCTGCGCAATACGCTGGTACTGTTGCTCGGCCTGGTGCTGCTGTTGGCGCTGGCGCTGGGTGGCGCCGCGTGGTGGATAGACACCGCGTCCGGCCATGCCTGGCTGTTGCGCCAGGCTGCGGCCAGCAAAGTGGTCAGCATCGGCAAGCTCGACGGCTCTTTATATAGTCAGTTGCAAGTGAGCGACGTGGTGGTCGACACGCCCGAAGCGCACGTCAGCATCGACACCGCCTCGCTCCGCTGGAAACCGCTGGAATTGCTGGAGCGGCGCGTTGGCATCGATGCGCTTGATGTCGGCTCGGTGCATGTCACAACCAAACCGCAACCGCCCAACAAACCGACCTCGCCGCCACCGACATCCTTGCGCTTGCCGATTGCCATCCGCGCCAATGATGTGCAACTGGCCCGGCTGGAAATCGTCGGCACCCCGCTGGTCTTTACCGCGCTCAAAGCCTCGCTGCAAAGCGACGGCGAAACCCACAAGCTCAGCATCGACCAGCTATTAACTCCACGCGGCCGCTTTGAGGCCGATCTGCAACTGGATGGCGATGCTCCCTTCAAGACGCTGGGCCAGTTGCAGTTTCGCGGCGTGCTGGATGGCAAGGCGATGCAGGCGGGCGTGCAGCTTGATGGCGCGCTACGCGATCTGAATGTGCAAGCCCGTCTGCAGAGCGAAGTGGCCCAGGCCAGCGCGTCGCTGCGCGCCGATGTCTTTGCCGAATACAGCTACGCCATGCTCAAACAGGCGCGCATCAGCGCCGAGCGCGTTAACCCGCAGCAATTGCTGGCCACGCTGCCCCAGGCTTCGCTGTCGGCCAATATCACGCTGGTGCCGCGCGGCAAGGATCATGCCGATGGCGATGTGCAGATCAGCAACGCCGCTGCCGCCACCTGGGACCAGGAAGCGGTACCGGTCACGCAAATCAGCTCGCATTTTGCGGTGTCGAACAACCGGCTGGATCTGACCAATCTGCAAGCCAGCTTGCTGGGGGGCGGCACGCTCAGTGGCGATGGCCAGTTTGCCCAGGACAAGCTGGATGCGCACTTCAAGCTCAAAGACCTGAACGTGGCTGCGCTGATCAAGAATCAGCCGCCCACCCGACTCAGTGGCGATATTGCGCTCAAGGGCCCGTACAAAGCGCCGGACGTGCTGGCCAAACTGAGCGACCAGCGCTACAAGACCAACGCCGAAGCCGATCTGGGCTGGCTCCATCCCGAAACCGAACGCCGCCTGGCCATCCGCAAGCTGAATGTGCAACGCGGTCGCGCCACGGTGGCCCTGACCGGCGAATTTGCGCTGGATGGCAAACAGGATTTCAAGGCCAAGGGCAAGCTGGGCAATTTTAATCCGGCCGAATACGTCAGCGCGCCAGTGGGCAATATCAGCGGCGATTTCAGCGCCGAGGGCGCCTTGCAGCCGCATTGGCAAGGCAAGCTGCAATACACGCTGGCGCAGAGCAGTTTCAATGGCCAGGCGCTGGCCGGGCAGGGCGTGGCGCAGCTGGATGCCACGCGCCTGGTTACGCCGGGATTGTGGCTGCAACTCGGGGCCAACCGGGTAGATGCCAAGGGCGCGCTGGGTAAGGCGGCTGACCGCATGCAATTGCATATCGCGGCCAATCGGCTGGCGGATATCGGCGGTGGCTTTGCCGGTGAAGTCAACGGCGACGTGGCGCTGCAGGGCGGCTTCAAGCGGCCGGAAATCCAGGGCCAGTTGCAGGCGCGCAATCTGCATACGCCGTATGGCGTGCAAATCGGCAGCGCCAAAGTGGATGCGCGCTTGTTCCCCGATCTGAATAGCCCGATCCACGCCGATATCGAACTGGCCGATGCGCAAGGCTTTAACGCCAATATCAAGGCCCTGCATTTCAATCTGCAGGGTACGCGCGGCGCGCACAAACTGGCGCTGCAGGTAAACGGCCTGTACCAGTCGCAGACGCTAAGTGCCAATCTGGCGGCGGCCGGGGGGCTGGACGAGATGTGGCGCTGGAGTGGCCGGGTGGAAGAACTACAGGCGCAGAGCCTGTTGAATATCAAGCTGCTGGCGCCCACCACGCTGACCGCTGGCGCCGATGTAATCGGCCTCGGCGATACCCGCATCGCCGTCGGCGCCGGCCAGATCCATATCGCGCGGCTGAAGATGAGCGGCGCACAACTCGATACGGCGGGCGAAATCAGTCAGGTGCCGGTGGCCGAATATCTGGCGTTGGCGGGCATCAAAAACATCGGCAGCGACATGATACTGAGCGGGCGCTGGCAGTTGCGCGGCAGCGATACGCTGGATGGTACGGTTGATCTGCAACGCGACAGCGGCGATCTGAAACTGCTGGGTGGCGTGCCGCAACCGTTCTATCTGACCGCACTGGCCCTGCACGCCCAGGCCCGGCAATCACGCGTGGCCCTGAACGGCCAGATTGTGAGCGACCGCTTTGGCACCGTCAAAATCGACGGCGACACCCAGATCGATTGGCATGACAAGGCGATCTCGCCCAGTGCCCCGCTGAATATCAATGCAGCCGGTGATGTCGAGAAGCTGGACAAGCTGGCCCCGCTGATCAGCAGCACGCTGCAACTGGCTGGCAATCTGGCGTTTGATGTACACCGCACCGGCACGCTGGATCGCCCTGTGGTCAGCGGCGCGGTCAACGGCAACAAGCTGGCAATCCGCGACAGTGCCAGCGGCCTGGCGCTGACCGATGGCGCGGTACAGATGGTGATGCTGGATAACCGCGTTACGCTCAAACAGTTTTTGTTCCATGGCGGCAGCGGCACGCTGATGGCCGACGGCACGCTGGACATCGGCAAGGAAGGGCCTAACGCCAAAGCCAATGTGGTGGCAGACAAACTAACGCTGATCAACAAGCCGGATATGCAGATGATCGTGTCGGGCAAGGGTTTGCTCGGCTATGACAAGGACGGCATTTCGATCAAGGGCAATCTGCGCGCCGATCACGGCATGGTGCGCTATCAGGCCAGCGGCGAGCCGCATCTGTCGGACGACGTGGTGATTGCGGGCGCGCAAAAAGAAACGAAGTCGAACGTGGCATTGACTGCGCTGCAGTTTGATGTCGATCTGGGCGATGACTTCACCTTCAAGGGTTACGGCATCGACGCCAAACTGATCGGCGCTTTGCGTCTGCGCGCCAGCCCCAACCAGTCGCTATCGGGCCACGGCACGGTCAGCGTGGAAAGCGGCAAATACGCGGCCTATGGGCAGAACCTGACCATCGAACGCGGCATCTTGAGCTTTGCCGGGCCGCTGGATAATCCCGGCCTGGATATCCTGGCCATGCGCCGTGGCGGTACGGTGGAAGTGGGCGTTGCGGTCAAGGGCACCGCCAATGCGCCGCGCGTGAGTCTGTATTCCGAGACGGCGCTGTCCGATAACGAAAAGCTGTCGTGGCTGTTGTTTGGTCACGGCACCGACTCGATGGACAAGGGCGACGCGGCCGTGATGGTGCAGGCCATCAACGGGCTGTTGGCCGGTAACGGCGGCGGGGACGGCATAGGTCAGCAAATGCTCGGCGAAATCGGCATCGATGAGATCGGGGTCAGCACCGATAAGCATGCCGATGGCACCACCTCGCAAGTGGTATCGGTGGGTAAGCGACTTAGCGAAAAGGTGTCGATTGCCTTCGAGAAAAGCCTGGACGGGCTGGAAGACGCCATCAAGCTGACTTTGCGCTTGTCGCGCAAATGGTCATTGATCACGCGGTTTGGCGCTTACGAGAGCACGCTGGATGCCAGCTACAACATCAATTTTGATACGTTGCCATGGTGATGCAGCGCTACGCCGCTACACAGAGTGTGTAGTTAGAGAAACAAACATTCGTTTTATCGTGACCGCATATTGCAAACTAAAGTAGATTACCGGCTAGCCAAAGCGCCGGTAGTCTGCAGAAAAACCAGTCACAGAGCGGGCTGTAGCCTGAAACGGCGCGGTTGGTGAAACTGCTTATTGTTGCATTTGGTATCGGCTGGCTACGCTGCATTGCGTAGTGCGGGTATCGATGATTACAAGAACGGTACACTCTGCGATGCGCAACGACGCATCACGCTGGACCACAACCAGAACACGAATCTGTAAGAAGGAGAGGCATATGCGCATCAATGGTATCGGCACGCTCAGCGCCGTCATTTCGGCCCTGTTGCTGGCAGCTTGTGGCGGTGACGACGGCAGCGGTAACGCCGGCGTAGCCGCACCGGTTACATCGACCGCCAATATCACCGAAGTCGTTTCGTTCGGCGACAGCCTGAGCGACGTGGGCACCTATAACCCGACGCTGCTGGATACGGATACGACCAACGACAATTACGCCGGTCTGCCGTTTACCACCAAGCCAGGTACCACGTGGGCATCCTACCTGGCATTGGCTTATGGCTTCTTCCTGCAACCGTATGAACGTGTGGATTGGGGCCTGGTCGGCACGGCCTACCCGGACCGTATCGTCAAGCTCGGCGGCACCAGCTATGCGCAAGGCGCTGCCACCGTGCAGACCGACCCGGCCAATGGCGGCAAGGTGGATGGTTCCACCCTGGGCCTGCCGGCAGGCACCACGGTGCAACTGGCCACCGCGCTGTCGGTCAAGACGCAGATCGACCAATACGTGGCCGATCGCACCAGCTTTAACAGCCACCAACTGATCCTGATCGATGGCGGCGCCAACGATCTGATCAACTTTGCCCAGAAGGTTGCGGCTGATCCCACCCAGGCTGCCAATGCGACCGCCGTGGTCGGCGCTGCTGCCACCGGCATGGTGACGCAACTGGGCCGTCTGCAAGCCCTGGGCGCGACCAATATCGTTTATGCAAACGTGCCTAACCTGGCGCTGACCCCGGCGTTCTCGGTGGCGGCCGTCGGCACCACCGGCAACGGTCTGGCCGCGCAATTGACTACGGCCTACAACACCGCCGTGGCCAATGCCATCACTGCCAACAAGCTGAATGTACAAGTGTTTGATGTCTCGGCCATGCTGACCAATGTGGTGGCGTCTCCCGCAACCTATGGTCTGAGCAATGTGACCACGCCTGCATGTAACAGCACGCTGAATGGCTCGCTGAGCGCCATGACATGTACCACCAGCACGCTGGTGGCCGCCAATGCCGACAGCACATATCTGTTTGCCGATGGCGTGCACCCGACCAATGCCGCGCACAAGATCTGGGCTGCACTGGCTGCTAGCCAGGTGATGGCGGTTATTCCCAAATAAAAAGCAGTAGGGTGGAGGAGGCAAAAAGGCGACCGCAGGGTCGCCTTTTTTTTATATGGCGTGGCCTCACAAGGTACGCGCCAGCACCCAGGCATCCACGCGCGCCGCGCCCGCCTGCCGCAAACACCGCGCGGCGGCATGCAAGGTGCTGCCGGTGGTCATGACATCGTCGACCAGCACGATATGCAGGCCGCGCACGTCGCCGCCGCAGACAAAGGCCTGGCGCAGATTACGACGTCGGGCTTGCCCACGCGCCCCGGTTTGATGTGGCGTGTCGCGGGTGCGCTGGAGTAAATCACCGCGCAGCGGCAGATCGAGAGCCTTGGCCCAGACCCGGGCAATCTCGGCACTCTGGTTGTAACCGCGCTCGCGCCAGCGCGCCGCATGCAGCGGAATCGGCACCAGACAAGCCGGGTGCGCTTGCCCGGCCACGTGGGGTAAAGCGCAATGCGCCAGGGCGCCACACAGGGCCCAGCGGCCTTGCTTGGCCGCCAGTATCAACGGCGCAATCCAACCGCCATAACTGAACGCCGCCGCAACCCGGGCAAAGGCGGGCGGATGCGCTTTGCATGCAGCGCAGCGTTGACCACGCGCTTGCGGCATGGCGCAGCGCGGGCAGACCGGTTGGCTAAGCCACGGCAGGTCTGCGCGGCATGGTGCGCATAGTCGGTCAGCGCCCACTGCACCGCATAACCAACACATCTGCGGCGGTAAGACCTGACGCGCCTGTTGCCACTTGTTCAAAAATGATCGTTTGAAATTTGACAATTGCTTTTGCGCTCGCCCAGAATGGCCTGAATGTTGTTCATTACCCAGGAAAAAAACCGATGAATCATCCTGCTGCGCAAGCCATCGAATTCCAGCGCTCCACCCCCCACCCCGAGTCCGGTGCGTGGTCGGTAGAGGCGGTAGAGGCATTGTTCAATCTGCCGTTTAACGATTTATTGTTCCGCGCGCAGCAAGTGCATCGTGAACATTTCGACGCCAACCGTGTACAGCTCTCAACGCTGCTGTCGGTCAAGACCGGTGGCTGTAGCGAGGACTGCGGTTACTGTCCGCAAGCCGCGCGTTATCACACCGGGGTTGATAACGAGAAATTGATGAGCGCCGATGAAGTCATCGACGTGGCCCGGATTGCGCGTGAAAACGGCGCCAGCCGCTTCTGTATGGGCGCGGCATGGCGTGGCCCCAAGCAGCGCGATCTGGATGAAGTGAAGAAGATGATTGCCGGCGTCAAGGCGCTGGGGCTGGAAACCTGTGCCACGCTGGGCATGCTCAAGCCGGGCCAGGCGGAGCAATTGCGCGATAGCGGGCTGGATTACTACAACCACAATCTGGATACCGCGCCGGAAAAATACGGCGATATCGTCTCGACGCGGGAATACAGCGACCGGCTGGATACGCTGGGCAAAGTGCGCCAGGCCGGGATCAACGTTTGCGCCGGCGGCATCGTCGGCATGGGCGAAACCCGTGCTGAGCGCGCTGGCCTGGTCGCCCAGCTCGCCAATCTTGAGCCGCAGCCGGAATCCGTGCCGATCAACAACCTGGTGCAGGTGGAAGGCACGCCGTTACATGGCACCGAGCCGGTCGACTGGACCGAGTTTGTGCGTTGCATCGCCGTAGCCCGCATTACGCTGCCCAAAAGCTACGTGCGCTTGTCCGCTGGCCGCCAGCAAATGCCGGAAGCCATGCAGGCGCTGTGTTTTATGGCTGGCGCCAACTCGATTTTTTATGGTGACAAATTGCTGACCACGGGTAACCCGGATGTAACGCGGGACCGTGCCTTGATGCAAAAGCTGGATATCCAGCCCTTGTGAGTTCGCCCGTGACCAGTCTGAACCGACTGGCTGGAGCGCGTCGCCCCCGACGCGCTCTTTTTTCGTCCTGCGTTTTATATTCGATCAAAGAATATCAAGGCGATTTAATATTATTAAATCGAATGTAAAAGCAATGCTAGCCTGCTCCTTGTCTGCCACTGCGGCACGGAGCACGCATGAAAGCCTACCTCGTCGGCGCTGATCGTCTCGGCAATATCCCCCACTTCCTGGCCAGCCAGGGTATACGCATCAACGGCCATCTGAGTGGCCGCGATGCCTCGCACCAGCGCAAGCCGGTGAGCGTGCACGGGGCGGATCTGATCATTCTGTTTACCGACTTTATGGGCCATAACGTCATGCGCAACTATCGGCAGTTGGCGCAGCAAAACAATATCCGCTTTATTGCTTGCCGCCGCTCGGTGTGTGATCTGCAGCAATCGCTGGGGGCCATACAGCGCGTCACCAACTAGCCAGCCGGTGGCGTGACTGGGCCGGCGGCGGCGACTACACTACGCGCTCCGCCGTCCCCAGCCCGAAGCCGCCTTATGCTTGATTTGCCGTCCTTGTCGCCCGAACAATCCGCCATCGTGGCCGCCGTGATCAAACGGCAACGCTTTGCCGCGCACTGGCTGGTGGAAGCAGGCGCCGGTACCGGCAAGACCACGGTGGCCGTGCATGCGCGCGCAGCGCTGGGCGGGCAGGGCACGCTGGCGTTGACGTTCTCCAATGCCGGGCAGTTGCGCTTTCGCCAGGTACATGAGCGTTATTTTGCTGAACAGCACCTGCCGCGCGACGCGGTCTACACCTTTGACCGTCTGGCCTATGAAGTGCTGTGCGGGCACGACCAGGGCGTCAGTTATTCCAGCGACGGTTATTTCACCCCGGAAGAAGTACGGCGCGGCGCGGTCAATCGCACCGGGCATATGCTCGAACTGCTGGCCGAGCTGGTAGATGAGCTGAACGATGTGTGGGAAGGCGATATCCCTGCGCGTGAAGATGACCTGATCCGCCATCTGGAACTGATTGCCAATGTGCGCGTGGCCAACGTGTTCCGCCATCCCAGCATGCAGGCCGAAGAAGAATTTCTCGACGAAGAAGACCTGGAGCAGCGCCAGGATTATCTGGCTAGCCTCGATCTGCCGCCGTGGTTTTACGATCTGTTTACCCGCTTTGAACAACGCCGCAAAGCCGCCTACCACCTGGTGGGGGTTGAAGGCGCGGCCTATGACCTGGCGGGCGACCCCAAAGCGCTGGTGCGTTATTTAAAGGCGCGGCAAATCCACACCATACTGGTGGACGAATTCCACGATACCAAGGCATTGCATTTTGATTTGCTGCGGGTGATGGCCAGCGCGGGCTGTCGCTTGTTATTGATTGGTGACCGCCATCAAGACATCTTTGCCTGGCGCGGGCTCAAGCCGTTTTCTGCCTTTGAGGCCGCCAGCGGCTTGCCTGGGCTGGAAGTACTGACGCTGACGCGCTCGTGGCGCTATGGCCACCGCATTGCGCGCATCGCCGAGCGCATAGTGCAGCAACTGCAGCCCGGTGCCGCCGTCACCAGCGGCGCGCGCACGCAGCAGGCGCAGACGCGCAACACCACCGATCTGATCGCATGGCTGGGCGATTGCCGCGCGCAAGGCGTGCCGCTGGACACGCATTGCGCCATCCTGCCCACCGCCGCCGATTGCATGGCGTTGCAGTTGCGCTTGCTTGACGCCCATGTGCCGTTCAAACCGGTGGAGCGCGTGCCGTATGTGTTCCATGGTCACGAATTCCGTTTGTTGCGCGGGCTGGCGCTGTTGTACGGCCAGTTGTTCGGGCGCTTGCCCGCATTCCATGTCAATCATGTGTTTGCGTTTGATTTGTTGCTGGACGTGCCCGCCTTATATATCGACCCCGATCTACGCGACACTTTGCGGCACGGTTTGGGATTAAACAGCGCGCGCGTGGACGGCCAGCGCCTGGTCACCGGCGACGCAGCCATCTTCGGCTTTGCCGTGGCGGAGCTGGCCAGGGTGTTGCCCGATGAGATGCGCCAGGCGCAAGCGTGGCCCAACTGGCTGGCGAGCGCGATCAAACATCTGCAATTGCACGCCTTGCTGCACCAACGCGCGCAGCACCCGGCGGCGGGGCGGCAGTCCGGTCTGTTGCTGGATGCCATCGCCGAGCGCTTTGGCCAGACCGAACCGGCGGCTTTGCTCGAGCATTGGGATGAGCGCATTACCCGCTTTATCAAGCAGCGTCATGCTGGCGCGCTGGTGCTGACCTCGGTGTTGCACGCCAAGGGCCACGAGTACGAACAAGTGTTGTTGCCCTGCGGCCAGGCGGGCTGGCGCGCGCATTTGCTGCAGCCAACCGCGCCGCGCTGGCGCGAGTTATATGTGGCGGTAACCCGCGCCAAAGCCGGGGTCATGCTGGAAATTCCCGCGCCCGATGTGGCGGAGAAAGCGATTGCGATTTTCGGAAATTGACACGCTGCAAAAAAAATGCGGCAACAGGCTTGACGCATCTGTCGGGCTCGGGCAGAATCCGGGCCTTATTGCGCTTAAACCGATGTAGTTCCTCAGTTGTACTTAAAGTTGTTTTCTCTCCAGCCTTTCTGGCTGCTCAGTTCAAACACCACACCTGACGCACTCCCGACCGCGCAATCTTCCGCCGTTAGCGTAGCTGGCTCTTATGCCGGCAAACGGCTGGATCTGCAGCTGCATGGCGTTTTATTCCGCAAGCCGGAAAGCCCTCTGTAGCGCGGCAATGAAGTTTGCTGATGTTCCCGGTCTGACCCCTCATTCTTTCCGTGTACCCCCGCTGACGGGCATTGCCCTCTGCTCCGGCCGCTTGCCGGTTTGCCTTGTGCTACCTGACGGAACAACGATTCCGAAGGAGTAAACCATGGAAAACCTCAAGCATTACGACGTCAATGTCGAAGTTCGCCCCGTCAACGTGGGCGCTGGCCTTAATGGCTGGTATCAACTGGTCCGTTTTGACGGCCAACACCGCGTGCCGGTGACTGACTGGCAATGCGTGGACGGCGAGCCGATGACCATCGTGCATCACGCCGTGCGTGCCGCGCAGGACACCGCGCTGGCGCAACTGGCCCGCATCGCGCGCCAACCGCAGCGCCGTCGCGCACACGCCTGATCGGGCAGGGGATAAACGCAGCGCTCAAGCTCCGGGCGCGCCGACATCCCCGTTCGCGACACCAAGCACAACGCCGGCAATTGCCGGCGTTGTCGTTTGTTCGGGGTTTACATCACAGAATATTCTTCGCGGTGTTCAGCCATGCTTTCCAGCATTTCGCGCCGCTCTTGCAGCGCGCGCCGCGCCGATCCCTGGCGCTTGAGCTTCTCTTGCAATCCAAGCGCTACGCCGCGGTCCTCATCTCTTTGATTACGTTCACGAACCATCTCGGCGCATTTGCTAAGTTGCAACTTCATGGAGTTCTCCACGGTGGTTGAAGTGAATTCAATGTAGCGCAAAGATATTACAACGCCCAGGCGGCAGACACCCATTGTGGTGTAAGCGCTTCACTTGGCTGCAACGTCAGACAATTCGCGCCCTGGCGGGGTGCAACGTGGCGCTGGCGCAACGTCGGCTGCACCAATCGCGCTCATCTTCTCTTAATTACACGGCAATGCTTTCATCATCACGGCTGGCTACGGCAGAATGCCCGCACCCCGGTTCTTAGAGCTGCGCGGCGCATATCCCTGCACCGCACGTTTTTGACCGACCCCCGCGACCCTTACCGAGAGTCCTGCCCCGATGAAACGCACTGCCTTAGCTTCTGCCGTAGCCATTGCTCTTGCCCTCGCGAGCTTGCCCGCCGCGCATGCCGCCACCCCCGTGGCCGCGCCGACGGTATTCTCACCCGCCAATCCGCCCGCGGTGTGGGATCTGACCGCCTTGTACCCCAGCGATGCCGCGTGGGATACCGCCCGTGCCAGCCTGGTGGCCGATCTGCCCAAACTGGCCGCGCTGCAAGGCACGCTGGGCACCAGCCCGGCCAGCTTGCTCAAAGCATTGACCACGGTCTCGGATGCGCGCCGCACGCTGTATCGCCTTGATACCTACGCCAGCCTCAAGGCCGACGAAAACACCAAAATTGACGCTAACCAGGCGCGTCGTCAGCAGAGCGATTCCGCTGCCAACCAGTTTGAACAAGCCACTGCGTTTATCCCGGCTGAAATCTCGGCCATGGGCAAAGACAAAGTAGAAGGCTTTATCAAGGCCGAGCCGGGCCTGGGCAAATTCCGCTACCAGCTTGAGACCATGCTACGCCTGGCCGAACACACCTTGAAGCCGGAGCAAGAAGCCTTGCTGGCGGCCGCGGCAGACCCGTTGGGCCAGCCCGAAGCCATTTATAGCTTGCTGACCAATGCCGATCTGCCGTGGCCGCAAATCACTGTACGCGGCAAAAAGTACACGCTGGATCAGGAAACCTATGTGCATCTGCGCGCCGATCGCGATCCGCAAGTGCGTGCCCAGGTGTTCAAGGCGTTCTGGCCGGTCTACAAGGCGTATGAGCGCACCATCGGCGCGGTGTACGTGGCGCATTTGCGTGGCACGGTGTTTAATGCCCGCGCCCGCAAGTTTGATAACTCGCTGGATATGTTCCTGTCCCGCGGCAATACGCCAGAGGCGGTCTACCGCACGCTGGTGGCCGAGACCAATAAAGGCCTGCCAACGCTGCACCGTTACTTCAAACTGCGCGCGCGTTTGCTGGGCCTGAAGCAGTCGCAATATTCCGATATCTACGTGCCGTTGGCCGCACCGCCCAAGACCTACACCCTGGCTGAAGCTGAGCAATTGACGCTCAAGGCCGTCGCGCCGCTGGGGCCGGAATATGTGGATGCGCTGGGCAAGAATTTCCTCGGCAGCTGGATGCATGCAGTGCCGCAGGTGGGCAAACGGTCCGGTGCCTATATGAATGGCATCGCCTACGACGTGCATCCCTTTGTCCTGACCAGCTTCAATGGCGATTACGAAAGCGTCAGCACCGTCGCGCATGAATGGGGTCACGCCATGCATTCGGTGCTGGCCAATGGCGCGCAGCCGTTCGAGACCGCGGATTACTCGATCTTTGTCGCAGAAATCCCGTCGACCACTAACGAAATGCTGTTGGCCGATTACGTAGCTGCGCATGCCAAAACCAAGGCTGAAAAGGTTTATGCGCTCAGCCAGCAACTCGAATTGCTGCGCGGCACGTTCTTCCGCCAGGCCATGTTTGCCGAATTTGAGCTGAAGTCACACGAAGCCATCGAGAAAGACCAGTCGCTGACCGGTGCGGACCTGACCAGAATCTATCTGGATTTGCTCAAGCGCTATCACGGTGATGCCGAAGGCGTGATGCATATTGATGATCTGTATGGCGCGGAGTGGGAATACATCCCGCACTTCTATACCGATTACTACGTGTACCAGTACGCCACCTCGATCAGCGCGGCCGCGTATTTTGCCGAAGGCATCGAGAAGGGCGACACCAAGCTGCGCGAGCAGTATTTCAATATGCTAAAGGCGGGCGGTTCGGATGATCCATATCAGATCGTCAAACGCGCCGGTCTGGATATGGCCAGCCCTGCGCCGTATCAGGCCATCATCGCGCGCATGAACAAGGTGATGGATGAGCTGGACGCGCTGACCAAATAAACGGCGCGGGGTGCGAGCCGGATGATTCCGGCGCGCCCAGTCCGCGTGGCGACGTCATGTATGGAAATACAAAAAACCCGGCCGAGGCCGGGTTTTGTATTTGCGACTTGCCAGTCCGCTCAAGCGCGCTTTTTCTTGCGAGCAGCAACCAGAGCAACCAGGCCCAGACCCATCAGGGCGTAGGTTTCGGGTTCCGGTACCGGAGCGGTAACGGTGGACGCGAAGGCGTTCGTGTCTACCGAGTACAGGCCACCCTTCGAACCATCGGCAACGCCCGACACTTCGTAGTAGTAGTTGCCAGCAGCCAGGCCGTTGAACCAGCTGGTGTCATCACCGGTGGTGCCGCTGAAGTTGTAAGAGCCAATGGCAACCGAGCTGCCTTCTTTGAACAGGCTCACAACGCCGTTGATGATGTCGTAGCTGAAGCCGACCTTGGCTTTCAGGTTGGTGGAGCTAGCGGAAGAGCCCACGTCGCTCAGCGTTTCGGACAGCGTGAAGGTCAGGATGTCGTCGAAAGCGCCGGTAACATTAACTTGCTTGTAAGCGCTGTCGTTGTCGCCCAGGGTACCCAGATCGTAGGTGGTGGCGTGAGCGGACATTGCTACGAAAGCGGAGGCTGCGGCAACAGCCAGAAATTTGATAGAACGCATTGTGAAAACTCCTTGTGACAGACTGATATGTTGGTTTTGTGAAAGCCGCCTGCTGACGACGTGCTTATAGTAATCATGAAAGATTCTGTAAGCAAACCCTTTTAAGGCGAAATTAAGGGGTAAAACATACCGTTCGTCGGCAGCTGACAGTCAGTATAGGGCAAGGTCTTACAAACCATTAGAAAGCACTAATGTGCCGAGCTGTCGGCAATATGCAAGTTGTGCTGCCCCGCCGTGCGCGGCACCATGCCTCTCATCCGCGGTGCTTACAGGGTTGCACCGCACAAATACTGGGTTTGCCGATGGAAATACTGTTTACCGTGCTGGTTTTATTGCTGGCGGTGGCGCTCTCGGGCGTCGCCAGAAAGTGGCTACCGTTTGCGGTGCCCCTGCCTTTGATGCAGATCGCGATGGGTGCTGTGCTGGCCTGGCCCGTGCTCGGCTTGCACGTCACCTTTGATCCGGAACTGTTTTTACTGTTGTTTATTCCGCCACTCTTGTTTCTGGATGGCGCGCGCACGCCGCGTCGCGAGTTTGTGCAGAACAAACGGCCCATCCTGGCGTTGGCATTGGGTCTGGTTTTCTTTACCGTCGCCGGCGTCGGTTATTTTGTGAACTGGTTGATTCCGGAAATCCCTTTACCGGTGGCGTTTGCGTTGGCGGCGGTGTTGTCGCCGACCGATGCCGTGGCGCTGGGTGGCATTGTCGGCAAGGGGCGTATTCCGGATACGCTGCTGCAGATTCTGGAAGGCGAGGCGTTGATGAATGACGCGTCCGGCCTGGTCGCGTTCAAGTTCGCGGTGGTGGCCGCGATGACAGGTACGTTTTCATTACTGGATGCTTCCGCCAGCTTTGTATTGATTGCGCTGGGTGGGTTGGCGTGCGGCGCGCTGCTGGGAGTGGCCTTTGCCTGGGGCCGCAATGTGCTGGTGTCCTTCAGTGGCGACGAACCGGGGCCGCAAGTGGTGCTGATGCTGCTGCTGCCGTTTGCGGCCTATCTGGTGGCCGAGCGCCTGGGTGTATCGGGCATTTTGTCGGCGGTGGCGGCGGGGATGGCGGTGAATGCATCCGATCTGTTCAAAACCACCAGTCTGGCGACCCGGCTGCAAGCCAACAGCACCTGGACCATGATCGAGTTTGTCTTTAACGGCCTGGTGTTTATTTTGTTGGGCCTGCAATTGCCGCACATCATCGGCCGGGCGTTGGTCGAGGCGCATCACGACAGCGCCACCGCCGCGTGGCAACTGGTCGGCTATGTGCTGGCGGTGATGCTGGCGCTGCATGTATTACGGTTTATCTGGGTCTGGGCGCTGCGCTATACCGCGCGGGCCGCTTTGCGCAAACAAGGCTTGCTGCATGTCAGCGCGGGCTGGCGCACGCTCAGCCTGATGACATTGGGGGGCGTGCGCGGCGCGGTAACGCTGGCCGGTGTGCTGGCGCTGCCGCTCACCTTGCCCGGCGGCGCGCCATTCCCGGCGCGTGATCTGGTGATCTTTATTGCCGCCGCCATCATCCTGCTGTCCTTATTGCTGGGTGCAAGCGGTCTGCCACTGCTATTACGCAATGTCAGCGCGCCTACCGACACGCGCCATCATCGCGAAGAAAATCGGGCACGGGCAGCGATTGCGCACGCCGCCATTGCCGCGCTGGAACGTGAACGCGATGCGCTGGGCGTGGATATGAGCGATACCGACGCCGCCAGCATCACCACGCTGGCCGCGCAACTGATGGAAATCTATCGGCGCCGCATTGCCGTGCTGGAAACCCAGGCCGAAGCGCGCGAACACGTGGTGCGCGAAGAGCGCCTGATGCGCAATCTGCGCGGCGTGGCGGTACGGGCGGAACGCGAAGAAGCCTATCGCCTGCATAAAGCCGATGAAATCAATGATGAAACGCTATCTACCCTGGTGCGCGAAATCGATCTGGCCGAAGCCGCGTTCTCGGAACGGCCGCGCTTTGATAAATAACCTATGCCGCACGGCCAGCGCCGACTCCGCCCGCAACACGCTGAAGCGATAGGGTGGGTCGAGACCCACCAGCCCAGGCCCTGGAGAGAAACGCATAAATTGCGTGTCCAGGCTGCGGGTTTGCGTGGTGGGTCTTGACCCCCGCTATCGCGCGCAGGTCCGGGCATCTGCTGCGGTCTCAGCGATTGCGCCAGGCAGCGCGCCAGCAGAATTTGCGATGCCATCAGCATGAACGTTGAACGACTAATATAATCTCAATCCGAATTCCCCCGTCCTACCAAGGCGCGCAATGCGCCACTGCCAGGAGTTGTCCCATGATTAAATCCCGCGCCGCTGTTGCCTGGGCCGCCCGTCAACCACTGGATATCGTCGAAGTGGATGTCGCGCCGCCCCAAGCCGGCGAAGTGCTGGTCCGCATCGTCGCCACTGGCGTTTGCCATACCGACGCCTATACCTTGTCCGGCGCTGACCCTGAAGGCATTTTCCCGGCCATCCTCGGCCACGAAGGCGGCGGCATCGTGATGGAAGTCGGCCCCGGTGTTACTTCGGTGGCGGTGGGCGATCATGTGATTCCGCTGTACACGCCGGAATGCGGCCAGTGCAAGTTCTGCCGCTCGGGCAAGACCAATCTGTGCCAGGCCATCCGTAGCACGCAAGGCAAAGGTCTGATGCCCGATGGCACCTCGCGCTTTTCGCTCGACGGCAAACCCATCTTTCATTACATGGGCACCTCAACCTTTAGCGAATACACCGTGCTGCCCGAAATTGCCGTGGCCAAAATCAATAAAGCCGCGCCACTGGAAAAAGTGTGTCTGCTGGGTTGTGGCGTCACCACCGGCATGGGCGCAGTCATGAATACCGCCAAGGTCACGCCCGGCAGTACCGTGGCCATCTTTGGTCTGGGCGGTATCGGCCTGTCGGCCATTATCGGTGCGGTGATGGCGGGTGCTGAGCGCATCATCGGCGTGGACATCAATCCGTCCAAATTTGAAATCGCCAGACAACTGGGCGCCACCGAATGTATTAATCCGGCCGATTACGACAAGCCTATTCAGGAAGTGATTGTCGAATTGACCGATGGTGGCGTGGATTATTCGTTTGAATGCATCGGCAATACCAAGGTGATGCGTTCGGCGCTGGAGTGCTGCCACAAGGGCTGGGGCGAATCGATCATTATCGGCGTGGCCGGGGCGGGCGAAGAAATCAGCACGCGCCCGTTCCAGCTGGTGACCGGCCGGGTGTGGAAGGGCAGCGCCTTTGGCGGCGTCCGTGGCCGCAGCGAATTGCCGGGGTACGTCGATCGTTATATGCAGGGCGAATTTGAGCTCGACACCTTTATTACGCACACCATGGGCCTGCAGGACATCAACAAGGCCTTTGATCTGATGCATGAAGGCAAGAGCATCCGTAGCGTGATCCATTACGACCTGTAAACCGAGAAAGCCATGCCCGAATTGTTGACGCCGCTCTCCGCCAACCGTGCTGCAGGAGGATGGCAGCATCGTTTTGCCCATCACTCTGACGTGCTGGCCTGCGACATGAAATTTGCGGTGTATCTGCCGCCGCAAGCCACTGCGCATCACAAGGTGCCGGTGCTGTACTGGCTGTCTGGCCTGACGTGTACTGAAGAAAACTTTATCCAGAAAGCCGGCGCGCAGCGGATGGCGGCGCAACTGGGGCTGGCGATTGTGTGCCCCGACACCAGCCCGCGTGGCGAACACGTGCCCAACGACCCGGCCTACGATCTGGGCCAGGGCGCGGGGTTTTATCTGAACGCCACGCAAGCACCGTGGGCCGCGCATTACCGCATGCATGATTACGTGGTGCACGAGTTGCCCGCGCTGATCGAAGCCGAATTGCCGGTGCTACCGCAACGGGGCATCGCCGGGCATTCCATGGGCGGCCACGGCGCCCTGGTGCTGGCACTGCGCAATCCGGGGCGCTATCAATCGATCTCGGCATTTGCCCCGATCAGTCATCCATCTGCCACGCCGTGGGGGCAGAAGGCGTTTCGCGCTTATCTGGGTGACCAGCCGGAAGACTGGCGCGAATGGGATGCCAGCCTGTTATTGGCCCAGGCACGGCAAGCGGTGCCGACGCTGATCGATCAGGGCGAAGCCGATGAGTTTCTGGCGCGCGAACTACAACCAGAGACGCTGGAAAACAGCGCCCGCAGCGCCGGCTACCCGCTCACGCTGCGGCGCCATGCTGGCTATGATCACAGCTATTACTTTATTGCCAGCCTGATCGATGACCATCTCCAACATCACGCGCGCGCGCTGATCAAATAAGCCATGCGTATTCCTGTCTCCTGGCGCGTCGGGCTGATCCGTCTGCGGCGCACTGTCCAGAAAAACCCACAGCTGGCGGTCATCGGCATGCTGTGCGTGGTGCTGGGAGGCAGCGCGGCGCATTCGGTTTATCGTGATTACGAAGAAACCATGCGCCAGCAGCGCGCCATCGTCGGCTCTTTGTCGCGGGTGGCGGCGGCGCATGCGCGCAACACGCTGCAAGAGGCCGACAACGCGCTGCAACAGACGCTGGGCATGGTATCGGCCGCGGGGGGGATTGCGCAGATCAATTCGCTCGATTTCTGGTGGCGACTTAAAAGCTATGCCTACAACGTGAGCGATTGCCAGGGGGTGTGGATTTTTGATCGCAGCGGCAAGCCGGTGCTGGAATCATCGGCCTATCCGGCGCCCACCAATGTCAATTCGGCCGACCGTGATTTCTTCAAGGCCGCGCTGGCCGGGCAGCGGTTTTATGTTTCGACGGCATTTCGCTCCCGCGTCTCGAACAAGTTGGTATACGGCGTATCCCGGCCGATTTTTGCGCGCGATGGCCATGTCGAAGGTGTGGCGCTGGTCGCCTTGCGTATCGATAACCTCAATGATTTTTATGCGCTGATGTCATTTGATGCGCGCTTTATCTTTGGCATCTATAGCGAAGACGGTCGCATCGTGGCACGCACCCCCGATCTGGACGCCGTGCTGGGGCGGTCGGTCAAAGACGAAGCCTTGTATCGTGATCGCGATGCCGGCAACGGCATCTACGATATGCCGTCGCCGCTGGACCACGTGCAACGCATTGCCGCCTGGCAACGCGTGCCGGAATTTGGCGTGATCGGCTACGCCGCACTGTCGCACGATCTGGCGCTGCGGCCGTGGCGTATCCGCACCGCCACCACGGCCATCGAGGCGGCCATTACGCTGGCGGTGCTGGTGGCGGCCGTGCTGTGGGGGTTTCGTGCCACCGTGCGTGAAAGCCAGGCGCAACGGCTGTTGCGGGAAGCCGCGCTCAACCAGGTCCGCATCATTGATGAACTGGAAACCGCGCAGCTCGATGCGCTCACCGGCTTGTACGGCCGCAAATTAATGATGGAACTGGCCGAGCGTAAACGGCAGCAGTCGCTACAGGCGGGTGATTGCATGGTGTTTATGTTGCTGGATCTGGACGGCTTCAAGGCCGTTAATGACCAGTTTGGCCACGACACGGGTGATCAGGTCTTGATCGCCACCGCCGCCGCCTTGCGCGCTTGCCTGCGGCCGGATGATCTGGCCGGGCGCTGGGGCGGCGATGAATTTGTGGTGGCGGTTAACGTCGCCCCGCATTACGCCAGAACGCAGGTTGATGCGATCGCCCGCCGCATCGTGCAACGCGTTGGCGAAATCGGCTACGGCATCAGCGGCAGCCTTGGCATCGCCATCTTTGACGCCCACCTCAGCCTTGACCTGGCCACCCGCCGCGCCGACGCCGCGATGTACGAAGCCAAACACCGCGGCAAGAACGGGTTTGTCATCTGGGACGAATCGATCGGCCTGGTCACCGCCGCATAGGGTGGGCTTGGACCCACCAACCAAAGTGGCGGGCCACGCTCACCGCACGTGGCAAATGGCTTTGAGAGGTGGGTCTGGACCCACCCTATGCCCGGGGTGCTGTCTGGCTGGCACGGTGTTTGCTTGATAGGGGTATCTACCGTGTTCGATGCCCATCATGCTCAGCCCCTCCGCCGCCCGCAGTACCGGTCAGGATTTCGTGATCGACCCCAACAACGTGGGGCAGTTGCGTACGCTTGCGGCCAAATCGCCGGAGCAGGGCGTGAAAGCCGTGGCGCAACAGTTTGAAGCCTTGCTGATGCAGCAGATGCTCAAGTCCATGCGTGACGCCACACCGCAGTACGACACGCTGAATACCTCGAATGTGAAGATGTTTCAGGGCATGTTTGACCAGCAGATGTCGAGCTCGCTCAGCAAGCACGGCGGCCTTGGCCTGGCTGATGCCATCGTGCGTCAGATCCAGATTCAGCAAGACCCGTCGCTATTGCAGCAGGCCTGGCATACCCCGCCCAATGCGCTGACGCCAGCTAACCAGAGCACCGATCCGGATGCGGCAAGTACCTCGGGCAAGGCGGCAAAAGATGCCGCTACGGGCGGCAAAAGCGGATCTTTTGTGGCGCGCATTGCCGGTGCCGCGCAAAGCGCCAGCGCCACCCTGGGCGTGGCACCGCATGTCTTGATGGCGCAAGCCGCGCTCGAAACCGGTTGGGGCCGCAAGCCGCTGACCGATGCCAGCGGCAAGGACACGCACAACCTGTTTGGCATCAAGGCGGGCAAAGACTGGCAAGGCAAAACCGCCACCGTCACCACCACCGAATATGTAAACGGTGTGGCGCAAAAGAAAGTCGATACCTTCCGGGCCTACGATTCTTATACAGATGCTTTTGCCGATTACGCCAGCTTGATCAAAAAACGCTTCGGCGATGCGGTCGGCGCAGGCGATAACGCGCGTAGCTACGGCCAGGCCTTGCAGGCCGGTGGTTACGCCACGGATCCCACCTATGCCAGCAAGCTGGCGCTGGTGGCGCAGCGGGTACAGAAACACTTGCAGGACGAAGCCGCTTAAGGCGTCGCAATGGATGAGCGGCGCCGCCGGGCTTCAAGTCCTGGCGCTTTACGCCGATACAAAGGAATGACCGCGCCTGCCCAGAACCACCGGGTGGGCCGTAACGGAGCAACAGAATGAGTGTATTCAGCATTGGTGTTTCGGCACTGAACGCCGCCAACCTGGGTTTGACCACCACAGGCCATAACATCGCCAACGAAGCGACGCCGGGCTATTCACGTCAGGCCATCAAGCAAAGCGCGCCATACCCGCAACTGACGGGCAGCGGCTTTGTGGGCATGGGCGTTAAAGTGGATACCATCCAGCGCGCCTACGATCAGTTTCTGACCAAGCAACAGCAAACGGCGCAGACACAAGACAGCTTTCTGAATACCTATCTGACCCATCTGAACGATATCGACAATATCGTGGCGGATCCGACTGCGGGTATTTCGCCGGCCATGCAGGACTTTTTTTCGTCGGTACAGAATGTGGCGACCTCGCCGGCTGATACGCCGTCGCGCACCGCCATGCTGACCAGCGCGGGCACCCTGGTGTCACGCTTTCAGTCCTTCAACGACCAGCTGAACGAAAACGCGCAAACGCTGAATGGCGAAATCAGCACCACCGTCGACAGCATCAACTCGATCACCACCCAGATCGCCACGCTGAATGGCCAGATCGCCACGCAATCGGCTTCAGGCCAGCCGCCCAACGATTTGCTCGACCAACGCGATCAACTGGTGCTGGACCTGAACAAATACGTTAAAGCCACCACGCTGACGCAAAGCGACGGCAGCATGAACGTGTTTATCGGCAGCGGCCAGAACGTGGTGGTGGGCGGTAATTCGTTTAACCTGGCGGCCGTGCCGTCGCGGGATGATCCGACCAAAACGCAGATTGCCTATCAGCAAAACAATGTGACGGTGTATTTGCCCGATTCGCAAATTACTGGCGGCTCGCTACAGGGTTTGCTGACCTACCGCAATGACTCGCTGTCGCTGGCGCAAAACACGCTGAACCTGACCGCGCTCGGGCTGGCACAAACCTTTAACGCGCAACACCGCGCCGGGATTGATCTGAACGGCGATCAGGGTCAGAACCTGTTTGATTATCCGCGCGCGGATAATGTCGATATGTCTTTGAACGGCCAGAAAGTGACCCTGACCGCCCCGGACAATGCCATCCCGCAATCGGATTTCTCGCTCAGCTACAACGCCACCAGCGGCAACTACACGCTAACCCGCGCCACCGACGGCCAGACCGCGTCGATTACCGCGGCACAGCTGACCTCCGGCTTCACCGCACTGGGCGTCACGGCGCAGATCACCGGCACCGACGCGACGGCGACCGGTACCAGCGCCACCGCGTCTTTCCCGCCGTCTCTGGGCAATGTGTTCAGCAATACCGGTAACACCGGCAATGCCGCTTTGACCGGTTATATCAGCGACACCACCAAGCTGACCGCCAGCAACTACAAGTTCTCTTATGACGGCACCCAATATGTGATGACGCGACTGAGCGACAACACCCAGACCGTGTTTACCCCGGCGCAAGTGGCGGCTGGCGCGGTGGGGGCGGACGGGATTGCAGTCCAGATCAAGTCGGGCGCCATGAATGCAGGCGACAGTTTTGAGATCCAGCCGGTTAGCAGTGTGATCCAGGGGATGTCGGTGGCGATTTCTGATCCGACCGAAGTGGCGGCTTCTTCGCCCATTACCGCTACGGTGGGGAAGGGCGCGGCCAATACCGTGACCTTCTACGGCGCGGCTGATAACACCGGCACCGCGTTGTTGTCCGGCACGGTCACCGACAAAACCAAATTGACCGGCAGCGATTACAAAGTGTCGTATGACGGCACCAACTACTCCTTAACGCGTATTTCGGATGGCGTATCGACCACGGGCGCAGGCTTTCCGCTGGCGATGGACGGGTTTACCGTCAACCTGAACAGCGGTTCATTCGCCACGGGTGACAGTTTTACCGTGGTGCCGCCAGGCAATAACAGCGGCTCGCTGACCATTACGCAGCCGCTGGTCGACACCCCGCCGACCGATACCACGCAAGGCGCAGTCAGCACGGCGCTGAAGAACCCGGTAACGATCAATTTCAATACCGCCAACAGTTTCACCATCACCGACGCGGTGACCGGCGTAACCACAGCGGCGCAGAACTATACCAAGGGCATGCAGGTCAGTTTCAATGGATGGTCAATGACGCTGGATGGCACGCCCGCAGCGGGCGATTCGATAGGCGTGGCACCCAATACATCGGGCAACGCCGACGGCCGCAACGCGCTGGCGCTGGAATCCTTGCAGACCACCAAGTTGCTCGATAACGGTAAATCGACCTATCAAGATGTATACGGTCAGATGGTGTCCAAGATCGGCACACAAACGTCGCAAGCCAAGATCATGGCGACGGCGCAAGATACGGTGCTGACCCAGGCCACTACCGCGCGCGATTCCCTGGCGGGCGTCAACCTGGATGAAGAAGCGGCCAATCTGCTGCGTTATCAGCAAGCCTATACGGCGGCCAGCAAGGTCATCCAGATTGCCCAGCAAACCTTCCAGGCCATCGAGAACATCATCAGTTAATGCCATGCAAACGTCTGGCGGCATTCAAGTTTTTGCCGCTTTGGCCGATGTATTGCACAAGAAGTAACCGGAGCAGATCATGCGCGTCGCGAGCAGTACCTTGTACAACCTGGGCACGACCAGCCTGAACGACTTGTACTATCAACAGACCCAGTTGCAGCAACAGCTGTCGACGGGTCGCAAAATGCTGAGCCCGTCGGATGATCCGATCGCGGCGTCGCGCGCGCTGTATGTCTCGCAATCGGCCAGCATCGTTACCCAGTACACCACCAACAGCAACAGCGCCAACACGTCGCTGCAGAACCAGACGTCGGCGCTGGCTTCGGTGGCCAGCACCATTCAGGACATCCAGTCGCTGGCGGTGCAAGCGGGTAACCCGACGCTGACTTCGGCGGAAAAGCAGATCATCAATACCTCGCTGAACAGCTCGTATCAGCAACTGATGGGTCTGGCCAACACCACTGACGGCAGTGGCCTGTATCTGTTCTCGGGCTTTGCTGGCGGCACCAAGCCGTTTACTGAAACCGGCTTTGGCAACGTCACCTATAACGGCGACCAGGGGCAACGGCAGATCCAGATTTCGGCCTCGCGCAATTTGCCGGTGTCGAGCGACGGCTCGCAGGTATTCCAGACTATCAAAGATGGCAACGGCACCTTTGCCACCGCCGCGGCCGATACTAATTCCGGCACCGGCCTGGTCAGTGCAGGCGAAGTGCTGGACAAGGCCAAGTGGAATAGCGCGTCCAACGTCAAAGACTTCAGCGTCAAATTCAACTCGATCACCAATACGGCTGATCCGAGCGGCAAGCCCATCGTCAATTACGACATCGTCGACAACCGCCAGACCTTGACCGATGGCACCACCAATCCGAACTACAACCATTCGATGATTGATGGCTACGATTACACCGCCGGTGACCGCACTGCGGCTGCGGGCGTTAACCCGTATCCGCGTAGCTATACCGATGGCGGCGATATCGTATTTGCCGCGCAAAGCACCGACCCGGCGCCGGCCGCCGGTGCGACATTGCCGGTGCCCGGCTGGGATTTTGGCGTAAAGATGAGCATTACCGGCACGCCGGCCGATGGCGATACGTTTAGCGTTGACGCCAGCCAGAACCAGGATATTTTCAGCACGATTTCGCAGTTCTCTTCGGCGCTGAACTCCTATACCACCAGCACCAGTGGCGCAGACCAGACCAAATTCCAGAATGCGTTGAATGGCGTGATGTCGAATCTGAATAACGCACTGCAGAATGTGCTGAGCGTCAACGCCAGCACCGGCGCGTGGCAGAACGAAATCACGGCGGTGCAGACCATCAACTCCAGCGTCAGCCTGAACTACAGCCAGACCTTGTCGGGGCTGCAGGATCTGGATTATGCGTCAGCCATCAGTGGCTTTTCGCAGAACCAGACCTTGCTGGAAGCGGCGCGCCAGACTTATTCCAAGATTCAGGGCAATAGTCTGTTCCAGTACATCTCCTGATCCCGGCATTTTGCCCGGGGTGGCACTGGGATGACCCGTCTGGACCCATCTGCCAGAACCATAACCAGCTGCTGCGCCTTGGGCATGCGGCTTTGAGTGGTGGGTCCAGACCCACCCTATGCATGCCGGATCGCTCGCGCTTAGGGTGCGTAACCCCGCAGGGGCAACGCACATTTCAAGGCGCCAGCCTCGGCCTTGCGTGGGCCATCGCATCGCCCGGCACCAGCGCATCCAGAATGGCAGCGAGATTCCGGAGCGCGGGGCACAGTTAACCGGCACGCTTGTGGTCTAATACGGCCTATGAGCAAAGCCAAGATCATGTACACCTGCACGTCCTGCGGTGGCACCTCACCCAAGTGGCAGGGCCAGTGCCCGCATTGCGCGGACTGGAATACCCTCGTCGAAGCCGTGGCCGAACCCAAGGCCACCACACGCTTCCAGTCGCTGGCGGCGGACGGTGCCGTGCGCCAGCTAGCCGACGTTGAAACCGAAGAAATCCCGCGTACACCCACCGGCATGGATGAGCTGGACCGCGTGCTGGGCGGTGGCCTGGTGCCGGGGGGCGTGGTCTTGATCGGCGGCGATCCGGGCATCGGCAAATCCACCTTGTTATTACAGGCGCTCACCGCCATGGCGGCACGCTCACGCGTGTTGTATGTGAGCGGCGAAGAATCCGCGCAGCAAATTGCCTTGCGCGCCAAGCGCTTGCAACTGGGCGACGCGCCGATCGGCTTGCTGCCCGAAATCAATCTGGAAAAAATCCTCGGCACGCTATCCACCGAGAAACCGCAAGTGGCGGTGATTGATTCGATCCAGACGCTGTATTCCGAAGCGCTCACCTCCGCACCCGGCAGCGTGGCGCAAGTGCGCGAATGCGCGGCGCAACTGACCCGCTTTGCCAAACGCAATGGCACCACCATTTTGCTGGTTGGCCACGTGACCAAAGAAGGCGCACTGGCCGGGCCGCGTGTGCTGGAGCATATCGTTGACGCCGTGCTTTATTTTGAAGGCGATACGCATTCCAGCTTTCGATTGATCCGGGCCATCAAGAACCGCTTTGGCGCAGTGAATGAACTGGGCGTGTTTGCCATGACCGATCGCGGTCTGAAAGAAGTGGCCAATCCGTCAGCGCTGTTCTTGTCGCAACATCGCGAACCCGTGCCGGGCTCCTGCGTGCTGGTGACGCAGGAAGGCTCCCGGCCCATGCTGGTGGAAGTGCAGGCGCTGGTGGATGACGCGCATACGCCGCAGCCACGGCGGCTGGCCGTCGGCGTCGAACAGAACCGCCTGGCCTTGTTGCTGGCGGTGCTGCATCGGCACGCCGGGGTGGCGGTGTTTGATCAGGATGTATTTATCAATGCCGTGGGCGGCGTGCGCATCAGCGAACCGGCAGCTGATCTGGCGGTGCTGATCGCCATTGTCTCCTCACTCAAAAATCGACCATTACCTGACAAGCTGGTGGTGTTCGGTGAAGTCGGTCTGGCCGGCGAAGTGCGCCCGGTGCAACGCGGTCAGGAACGTTTGCGCGAGGCCGCCAAGCTGGGCTTTACGCACGCCATCGTGCCGCATGCCAACCGCCCGCGCCAGCCGATCGAGGGCATGCAGGTGACCGCGGTAGAGCGACTGGCCGATGCGGTGGCAGCCGCCCTATAATGCGGATTGATTGAAGCTTGAAATAGCCGCATTGGCCCTCATAGTCTTTTTGTATGACGGCCACGGCTAAATTTGATTGGGATTACATATTCCTATCCGTTAGCATAATGACCGCTGCGCATTTATGCGATTAACGCACCACCGTTACTGAAATCTGGAGACTCTTATGAGCGAACATATCACTTACGTAACCGACGCCACCTTCGACACCGAAGTACTGCAATCCCAAACCCCCGTGCTGGTGGACTATTGGGCTGAGTGGTGTGGCCCGTGCAAGATGATCGCTCCGATCCTTGACGAAGTAGCTGGCGAATACACCGGCAAGCTCAAAGTGGCCAAACTGAACATCGATGACAACCAGGGCACGCCGCCGAAGTACGGCATCCGTGGTATCCCCACCCTGATGCTGTTCCAGGGCGGTGAAGTCAAAGCGACCAAGGTAGGCGCATTGTCCAAATCGCAACTGACCGCGTTCCTGGATAGCAACCTGTAATTCTGCGGCCGCGCCGGCGGTGCTTTCTGTAGCCGCCACGGCAAGAATACAACACCCGCGACAGACCTCTGCCGCGGGTGGCTTGACAGCCTGTTTTGCCTCCCTATAATCTGACGCAATTCCTGCTTGCTCCGGAGTCCTTCCGCAGCAGCAAACATCAAAAGCATTCCTCTCCCTTTTCCCTGATATATCTCAATTCCAAGAGCAGCCACGGCCCAATCGTATGCATCTGTCTGACCTGAAACATCTACCTATCTCAGAACTTGTCGAGATGGCCATCGCCAATGAAATCGACGGTGCCAGTCGTCTTCGCAAGCAAGATCTGATTTTTGCGATGCTTAAAAACCAGGCCAAGAAAGGGGAGAGCATTTTCGGCGACGGTACGCTGGAAGTCCTGCCCGATGGCTTTGGCTTTCTGCGCAGCCCCGATACTTCGTATCTGGCCGGCCCTGACGATATCTACGTCAGCCCCTCGCAAATCCGTCGCTTTAACCTGCATACCGGCGACACCATTGATGGCGAAATCCGTACGCCCAAAGACGGCGAACGTTATTTTGCGCTGGTGAAAGTCGACAAGGTTAACGACGAGCCGCCCGAAAATTCCAAACACAAGATCCTGTTCGAAAACCTGACGCCGCTGTTTCCCACGCGCCGTCTGCAACTCGAACGTGATATCCGCGGTGAAGAAAACCGCACCGGCCGTATTGTTGACATGATCGCGCCGATTGGCCGCGGCCAACGCGGTCTGCTGGTGGCGCCGCCCAAGTCGGGCAAGACCGTGATGCTGCAGAATATCGCGCACGCCATCACCAACAACCATCCCGACGTCACCCTGATTGTGCTGCTGATTGACGAGCGCCCCGAAGAAGTGACCGAGATGCAACGCTCGGTGAAGGGCGAAGTGGTGTCGTCCACGTTTGATGAGCCGGCAACCCGCCATGTGCAAGTGGCCGAAATGGTTATCGAAAAGGCCAAGCGCCTGGTTGAGCACAAAAAAGATGTGGTCATCCTGCTGGATTCGATTACGCGTCTGGCTCGTGCCTACAACACCGTGGTGCCCGCTTCCGGCAAGGTACTGACCGGTGGCGTGGATGCCAACGCCTTGCAACGCCCCAAGCGTTTCTTTGGTGCCGCCCGTAACATCGAGGAAGGCGGCAGCCTGACCATTATCGCCACCGCGCTGATCGACACCGGTTCGCGCATGGACGATGTGATCTACGAAGAATTCAAGGGTACCGGCAACATGGAAATCCACCTTGACCGTCGCATGGCGGAAAAGCGGACTTTCCCGGCCATCAACATCAATCGTTCCGGCACGCGCCGTGAAGAGCTGTTGATCCCGCAAGACCAGTTGCAGAAAATCTGGGTGCTGCGCAAGTTGCTGTACCCGATGGATGATCTGGAAGCGATGGAATTCCTGCAAGACAAGATCAAGGCGACGAAAAACAACGCGGATTTCTTTGATTCGATGCGTCGCTAAGCAGCCACTGTGGCTGCATGACGGCGGTTATCCTTGCGGGATGCCGCCGCTTCTGAAATAATGCGCGTTTTGCGTCGGCACAACCCCGGCGCGCTCATAGTAAAAAGGAAAGTAACATGCGTGAAGGTATCCACCCCGAATACAACGACATCATCTTTTTTGATGCCAGCGTTGACTTCAAATTTCTGACCAAATCCACCATGAAAGCCCGCGGCGGCGAAACCATGAAGTGGACCGATGGCAAAGAATACCCGGTAGTGCGTCTGGACGTGTCCTCCGAGTCCCACCCGTTCTACACCGGCAAGCAAAAGGTGTTGGATACCGCAGGTCGCGTGGAAAAATTCCGTCAGAAATACTCCATGTACAGCAGCAACAAGGGCTAATTGCTCTCCGTTGTTCTGTATCGCAAAAAGGCAGCTCAATGAGGCTGCCTTTTTTGTCTTTGTGCGATCCGTGCATCGCCGTCTCAAAAAGATAAAATCGCTGCCATGCTCACTTATGTACCCGATGCTGATCGTGAAGCGCCGCTTCCCCCCAACCAACAACCGTGGCTATTGCTGCTGCTTTGCCTGGTGTGGCTGATACCTGGTTTGATTGGTCATGACCCGTGGAAGCCTGCCGAGCTTGAGACCGCCGCAGTCATCAAGCATTTTATGCAAGGCCAGCATTGGACCCTGCCGTGGTACGGCGATAGCGCCTATCTCATCCACGGCCCCTTGTATTACTGGTCCGCGGCGCTGGTGGCATGGCCGCTGCACAAGCTGGGCATGGAAATCCACGATGCCGCGCGCGTGGTGACAGGGTTGTGGATGTCGCTGGCGATGTGGGGCGTGGGTCTGGCCGGGCGCGAGCTATACGGCCGGCGCCAGGGCCGGGTGGGCGTGATGGCGCTGATTGGCTCGATTGGTTTGATCATCTGGGGCCATCATCTGGCGCCCGATCTGCTGTTGCTGGTCAGCTTTGCCTGGCAGATTTACGCATTGGCGTGGGCGCTGCGCCAACCGGTGCAGGGTGGGTTGTTGCTGGGACTGTCATGGCTGGTTTTGCTGCTGGGGGCGTCCTGGGGTGAGTTTATTCTTAGCGTGCTTACCGCGCTGGCCCTGCTGATCTGGGCGCCGTGGCGCAAGGGTTGGTACGCCGCCACACTGGTCACCGCACTGGTGGTGGCGATTCCGCTCGGTATGATCTGGCCCGTCGACCTGTATCACTTCAGCCCGACCGCTTTCCAGACCTGGTACAGTTATTACGCGCTGGGCCCTTTGGGTGGCATGGCGGCGTGGCAGATGTTCCATAGCTTTGGCTATTTCTTCTCGATTGTGTTGTGGTTTGCCTGGCCGGTGTTGCCGTTGGCGGCGTGGGGCGCATGGTCGAATCGCGCGCAATGGCAATCGCCCAAAGTGGTGTTGCCGTTGACCATCATCGTGCTCAATTCGGTCTGGTTGGCGGGCGCGGGCGATACCATCAATGAATCGGCCCTGCTGATCATCCTGCCGGTGCTGTCGGTGCTGTCCATCGGGGGGATTGATCGTTTGCAGCGTGGCGCGGCCGCAGCGCTCAACTGGTTTGGCATCATGACCTTTGGCCTCGGCACCTTGCTGCTGTGGGCGGCGTGGCTGGTGGTGCAAACCGGCATGCCAGGCAGCTGGGCCAGATCGCTGGCGCAAGCCAGTCCGGCATGGCATCCCCATATCGGCGGGCTCGGCACCGTGTTTACCGTGCTGATCTCGATTGCGTGGTGCCTGATACTGCTGCGTAAACGCCCCTTGGGTCGCCTGGCGGTCACTAATTGGGCCGTTGGTGTCACTTTGCTGTGGGGCGCGCTGATGGGACTGTGGCAGCCGTGGCTGGATGCCTCCAAGAGTTATCGCCCGGTAGTGCGCACTCTGGCCGCAGAAGTGGCGCGGCAACCGGCGGGGTGCGTTGATGGCTCGCTGGTGTCGGATTCGATGGCGGCGTCGGTGGATTATTTCTCATCAATCGCGCTGCGCCGGCGCGACGTGGGCGATTGCCATCTGCAACTGCTCCAGGGCGATGCGCAGCCTGGCACCATGCTGCTGTGGGAAGGCGCCCGCCCGGGTGAACGGCATGAGCACTTTTATCTGATCAAACGCTAGGCGTTTGAAATGCCAGGCAATAAAAAAGACCGCGTGGGCGGTCTTTTTTATTGCCTGCAAGCAGGCGACTTAGTGGTGGCCGCTTGCTTCTTTAGTGGTCGGATGCGTTTGCTCAGCTTCTGCATTCAGCACGTTTTTGCGCACAAACATAAAGATATACACGGCCATCACACAGATAAATCCGATGGTGAACAGGCTAAGCAGACCGATATCCGAGGTAAACAGCGTTTCCCAAGGGGTGTTTTCCATGATGATGTCTCCAGTAATCCAACAAACTGGCGCCATATTCAGCCCTATGGTCCGGGCCAATATTGATCTGCATCAATCGCTCTGGAAAACGCTGTTTTAAGTCAAAATAATGCGCTGCGGCTTACTGACGGCAGCCGCAGTCCACGCTTTAATCGCGAAAATTCTGGAATTGTACCGGGTAATCGGTGACCGATTTACGGATCAGCGCGATGGCTTCTTGCAAGGTATCGCGCTTGGCGCCGGTCACGCGCACTTCATCGCCCTGGATGGCGGCCTGCACCTTCATTTTGGAATCCTTGATCAGGCGCACAATCTTTTTGGCTTCGTCACCATTAATGCCGGTGCGCACCGTAATCGCTTGCTTGACCTTGTTGCCGCTTACTTTTTCAATATTGCCTTCATCCAGGCAACGAATATCCACGCCGCGCTTGGACAATTTGCCGGTCAACACTTCTTTGACCTGTTCCAGCTGAAAATCATTATCGGCAAACAGCGTCAGTACTTTTTCGGCATGCTCAACCCGCGCATCCGAGCCTTTAAAGTCAAAGCGATTGCCGACTTCTTTATTGGTTTGTTCCAGCGCATTGCGCACTTCGACGTCATTGACTTCCGACACGATGTCAAACGAAGGCATAACGGGCTCCTTGAAGATTAAAAACAACGATCACTGATCGCTGGATTAAAGCAAACAACCGCTGGGCGAACCAGCGGTTGTCATGATACGGCGCTGCTGCAGATCAGCCGAAATGGCAGACGTAATGCAGTGTTTCCAGGGTTTCGATATCAAAGCTGGAATCGCCCGGCACGTTAAATGATTCGCCCGCGCCATACACGCGCGCTTCGGTTTCGCCTTTGAGCTTGACCGAACATTTGCCGGCAACGATTTCCATGATTTCCGGGGCGCCGGTATTGAATACCAGCGCCGACGGCAGAATCACGCCCACGCTTTTGCGGGTGCGATCTTGCAGGATGACGGTGTGCGATACGCATTTGCCGTCGAAATAAACGTTAGCTTGCTTCAGTACCGAAACTTGATCGAATTGCTGGCTCATGAGAGAGATCTCGACAGGTTATTTTTGTAGTACTTCGGTCAGGATGGTCTTGATGATAAAACCCAACATGCCAAAGCCCAGTACGAAAAACAGAATGATCGTGCCAAATTTGCCGGCTTTGGAATCCTTGGCCATGCGGTAAATGATAAAGCCCATATAAATAATCAGCCCGGTAACCAGAATCGACACCGACAAGGTATCGAAGGTGTCTTCGGGCATGTGCAGAAATTCATCAACAATATTCATGGCACGATCGTCTTGATGTGACGCCAGGGCAAGGTCAGTCACCTTGCCCTGGCGGGCCCGCTTGCGCGGATTACTCAAATATCAGAAAGCGCAGGAGACCTGGCTTAGCGGCCCTTACGCGCCGCGATACGCATACGCAGTGCGTTCAGCTTGATAAAGCCACCCGCATCCGCCTGGTTGTAGGCGCCGCCATCGTCGTCAAACGTGGCGATGGTCTGGTCGAACAGCGTGTCTTTGGAATCACGCGAAACCACCGAAACCGAACCCTTGTACAGCTTGACGCGGACCCAACCGTTAACGCGCTCTTGCGTGTGGTCGATCAGCACTTGCAGCGCCTTGCGCTCCGGGCTCCACCAGTAGCCGTTGTACACGAGGCTGGCGTAACGCGGCATCAGATCGTCCTTAAGATGCGCTACTTCGCGGTCGAGCGTAATCGATTCGATGCCACGGTGCGCCTTCAGCAGGATGGTGCCGCCCGGGGTTTCGTAGCAGCCACGGCTCTTCATGCCGACGTAGCGGTTTTCCACCAGGTCCAGCCGGCCGATGCCGTGTTTGCCACCCAGCTCGTTGAGCTTGGTCAGCACTTGCGCCGGGCTCAGCGCCACGCCGTTGATGGCCACGACATCGCCCTTGGCAAATTCAAGATCGACGTATTCGGCGGCATCCGGTGCGGCTTCGGGGCTGACGGTCCAGCGCCACATGCTTTCTTCGGCTTCGGCTTTCGGGTCTTCCAGATGGCGACCTTCAAACGAGATATGCAGCAGGTTGGCGTCCATGGAGTAGGGCGCGCCACCGTTCTTGTGCTTCATATCCACCGGAATCTTGTTGGCTTCGGCATAGGCCAGCAGTTTTTCACGGCTGAGCAGATCCCATTCGCGCCACGGGGCGATGACTTTGACGCCTGGCTTGAGCGCGTAATAGCCCATTTCAAAACGCACCTGATCGTTGCCCTTGCCCGTGGCGCCATGGCTGACGGCATCAGCGTCGGTGGCGTTGGCGATTTCGATCTGACGTTTGGCGATCAGCGGGCGGGCAATCGACGTGCCCAGCAGATATTCGCCTTCGTACAGCGCGTTGGCGCGGAACATCGGGAAGACGAAATCGCGCGTGAACTCTTCACGCAGGTCGTCGATAAAGATGTGTTCGGGTTTGATGCCAAATTGAATGGCTTTTTGTCGTGCGGGTTCCAGCTCTTCGCCCTGACCGAGGTCGGCGGTAAACGTCACCACTTCACATTGGTAGGTGTCTTGCAGCCATTTAAGAATGACCGAGGTATCAAGACCGCCGGAATAAGCCAGCACCACTTTCTTTACGTCAGACATGGGTATCCCCGATGAGGCAAGGTTGTGTCGATTTGATAAACCGGATCACGACCGGGCATTTTAACGCGACTGAACGGCAGACAACATCATCGACTTAATGCCAGGCGGGCACCAAAGCTGATGAATAACACACCGGTCAGCTTGCGCAACAGCGTGGCGATCCACGCGCGGCCCGATAATTTTCGGGCGATGTTGGCGCCGGCCAGAATCAGAAAACTGAGGTACGACATGCTCAGGATTTGCACAGTGATGCCAAGGGCACCGAAGGTCAGCCAGATGTGCGAATACGATGGATCGACAAACTGCGGAAAAAACGCCATAAAAAACAGGATGGCTTTTACATTCACCACAGAAATCGACACCGCCTGGCGATAAATATGACCTGCCGGCACGTCGGGTTGAGACGACGTTTCAGCAGGCTTGTTGCCTCTGGCCAGCAAGAGCTTGACGCCCAGCCAGGCCAGATATGCAGCACCCGCGTAGCGCACAACATCAAACGCCACGGGGTAAGCACGCATTAATGATGCCACGCCCAGCGAGGCAGCGAGCATCAGGATCAGATCACCGGTGAATATCCCGGCTGCAGCGGCAAATCCGGCTTTAACACCGCGCCGCGCCGCCACTGACAAGGCAAACAGGGAGTTGGGGCCGGGCAACAAGATGATCGCCACGGCGCCAGCAACATAAGTCAGTGGGTCGGTAATGCCTAACACCTTAGTTGTCCACCTTGCCCAGCAGCAGATATTCCAGCACTGCTTTTTGTGTGTGCATGCGGTTTTCGGCTTCTTCCCAGACCACCGATTGCGGACCGTCGATGACTTCGGGGTCCACTTCTTCACCACGATGCGCCGGCAGGCAATGCATGAACAGCGCATCGGCCTTGGCTTGCAGCATGGTTTTTTCGGACACGCGATAGTTGAGGAAGTCGCGCTTGCGTTGCAGCGTTTCGCGCTCGTAGCCCATCGATACGCTCACGTCGGTGGTGACGATATCAGCGTCACGCGCGGCCTGGAACGGATCGTAGAATTGCTCGAAGTGGCGCGAACCATAGGTCTGGCCATCGAGTACGGTCATTTCATAACCACGCGGACAAGCCAGATTCAGCTTGAAATCAAACACTTTGGCCGCCTGCAGCCAGGTGCGTGACACATTGTTGGAGTCGCCGATCCATGCCACGGTCTTGCCCTGGATGGGGCCGTTGCGTTCCACCCAGGTAAAGATGTCGGCCATGATCTGGCAGGGGTGGTATTCGTTGGTCAGGCCGTTGATAACCGGCACCAGGCTGTTTTCGGCAAAGCGTTCAATGATGCTTTGTTCGTAGGTGCGCACCATGACGATATTGGTCATGCGGCTGATGACTTGTGCGACGTCTTCGATCGGCTCGCCGCGGCCCAGTTGCGTATCTTTGGAATGCATGAACATGGCATGGCCGCCCAGTTGCGACATGCCGGCTTCAAAAGAAACGCGAGTACGGGTGGACGATTTTTCAAAGATCATGGCCAGCACTTTGCCGACCAGGGGTTGGTACAGTTCACCCGAACGGTGGCGCTGCTTGAGAATGGCAGCACGCTTGAACAGGTGCTCGTATTCTTCGAGGGTGAAGTCAGAAAACTGCAGGAAGTGTCGCATAGGGCACGCTTTGCTACGGCAGTCGCAGCAACGGAGGTGAAAAAGGGACCATTATTGGTTGCCGAGCCGACAGCTGGCAAGCCCGAACGTTGATTTTGTTCAAGTTTGAGGCATGGGCGGTGCGGATCCTTGCCGACCAGGGGTATGCCACAATTGCGCGTTGAGTACTTTGTTTTGCGACAAATTCATGCGCTGCAGCACGTGCTCGGCTATAATCGCGTTTTAAACGTGTACCACTACTGCTCCCGACTCCCATGATCTGTAATCCGTATGAAATCGTAATCCAGGGGATCACCAGCGACGGCCGTCAGTTCCGGCCGAGCGATTGGGCAGAGCGTTTGTCCGGCATTCTTTCCACGTTTGGTTTCGATCAGAAACTGTCTTACGCACCTTATGTCCGCCCCATGTTTCTGGACAATGTGCGCTGCGTGGCGGTGGACAAACAGCTCGAAAAGCTCGATCCGCGCGTGTTCGAATTCATCATGGCATTTGCCCGCGACAATGACTTGCGCGTGGTGGACTGTCGTACGCTGGTCGAACAGTATAACCAGCCGGGCGCCGACGCCGCCTGATCCAGGCGTGCCGCTCCAGCCTGTCTAACCCTGACGCCGCGTTGTTGCGACGCACAATGCACGCTATGCTGAACACCAGCATTGCGCTGCATTGACGCAGCCACGCAGCCAGTCGCCACCTGGGCGGCTGGCGTTTCCCGCGTCAGGAGTCTTATCCCTATGAAACTCAAGAACAAGGTCGCCATCATTACCGGCGCCGCCAGTGGCATTGGCCATGCAACCGCACGCAAATTTGTGGCCGAGGGCGCACGCGTGGTGGTTTGCGACGTCAATCGCGCCGGGGTCGATGCGGTGGTGTCCGAGCTGATCGCGCAGGGCGGAGATGCCTTGGGCTTTGAAGTCGACGTCACCAACAAGGCGCAGATTGCCGCCATGGTGGCAGGCACGCAGCAGCAGTTTGGCCGAGTCGATATTCTGGTCAATAACGCTGGCATCGTCGCTGACGCCCAATTAAGCAAGATGACGGAAGACCAGTTTGATCGCGTGATCGATATCAATTTGAAGGGCGTTTACAACTGTACGCGTGCCGTGGTCGACATCATGATCGAGCAGCAGTCTGGCGTGATTCTGAATGCTTCGTCGGTGGTGGGTTTGTACGGCAATTTTGGCCAGACCAATTACGCCGCCGCCAAATTCGGGGTGATAGGCATGGTCAAGACCTGGGCGCGTGAACTGGGCAAGAAGGGCATACGCGCCAATGCCGTTTGCCCCGGTTTTGTTGCCACCCCTATCCTGAAGGATATGCCGGACAAGGTTATTCAGGGCATGGAAGAACGGGTGCCCTTGCGGCGGATGGCGCAGCCGGAAGAAATCGCCAATGTGTACGCCTTTCTGGCCAGCGATGAAGCCAGCTATATCAGCGGTGCGGCGATTGAAGTCACCGGTGGTCTGACACTGTAAGCACCATCGCGATAGAGAATGAGAAATGGCCCGCAATCATGATGCGGGCCATTTGTATTTATGCGAGTCAAAAGCCTGCAAACAGCTTAGCCGTTGCTGGCTGCGCCTTCCCACACAATCTTGTAATTGCCGCCGTCGTTGCGCCAGTACAGCCGCTTGCGCATCCGGTTTTCCAGATTGTTGCTGCGATAGTCCTGATCGAACGTGGCCACCAGCGTGTCATCTTTGCCGCCGACAAACAGGCTCATATCGCTCAAGTCCACTTTGGCCCATTGCTTGCTGACATTGACCGACGATTTCTGCTGTGCCCAACGCGTTAAATTCTGGCCGCTGTCGCTGGTGAAATCGTGGCTGTACTGGTTGAGATAGGCTTGCGTGTCCAGCTTTTGCCAGGCATTGCGCCAGTTCTCCACCAGCGCTTGCATTTGCTGGCGGCGCTGTTGCCATTGCTGCGGCGACAACCAGTGCATTTGCGGCACGATCACCACCGGCGTGGCGCCGATTTGCAGATGGTCGGCCAGTTGCAGCATATCCGGGTTGGTCAGCACCACACAGCCATTGGACGCTTGCGGCGGCCGGGCATAGGTATCGGACGGGCTGCCGTGCAACCAGATGCCATGGCCAGTGCGGCCTTCACGCCGGTCCATTTCGTTGGGATACGAAATAGGCCAGGCGCCGACGCCATACAGATCCGCTTGCGCGCCAAAGGTCTTGTCCAGTTGCGGCCGGGTCATGTGGTTGTAGACAAAGTAGACACCGAGCGGTGTGCGCTGATCGCCTTCGCGTAGCTTTTCGGTGCCCAGCTTGCCGACGGTGACGTAGCTGTCCGAAACATAACGCGGTACGCCGTTGTTGTTCTCAAACAGGAACAGCCGTGACGCCGCGGCGTCGACCACGATGGCGTATTTCTGGTTTCTGGAGAACGCCAGCACTTCGGCCGGCACTTGTGTGGCGGGCGGCGGGTTGTCCTGACGTTTCAGTCGCGCCAATGCTTCGCGCCGCAGATCATCCAGCCGGTCTGGTGGGGCATGCGCCACGCCGCCACCGATATTGTCGAGTGGAATGCTGCGCATGGCGTAAAGATCAGCCGATAGCAACCAGGCCAGGCGATAGTTGGGTTCTTTGGTCAGCAGCGCGTCGACGGTGGCGCGCGCGTCGCTCATGCGCCCCGCGCGGATGGCGTCGATGGCGGCGACGATCATGCGCTCGGGTGATCCATCGGTGGCTTTACCGACCGGATCAAGCAGAGGGTGTAGTTGGTACAAGGGAGTAACCGACATACGTGGTTGTGCTGACGGTGCCAATAACAGCAACGCCAGCAGACTCACAGCCAGTTTCCCCCAGTGAAGGGTACGCGTCATTCAGGTAAAAACTCAGGTCCGCTCTTCGACGATTAACCAGCGGTTGCCGGTCTTTTCCAGGATCAAGGTCTTGCCGGTCGTCGAGCTCAACCGGTCAGACTTGTAACTCTGGCGGAATTTTACCTTAGCTGTGCCGTTCTCAGTGAACTCAATCTTCAGATCATTCACTTTGACGTCGATCGATTTGGGGCCAGTGATGCGATCGCGCCGTTCGCGTGCCCAATCGGCAAACTTCTCGCCCTTGGGCGTTTTGAAGTTGCGCGCATAAGCCGCCAGATAGCCAGTGACATCACGGCTGGCCCAGGCATGGGCCCAGACATCCACTGCATTCGCCACTTCAGCCTGTTCCAGCTCAAACGCAGGTGCCGGTTTGACCGGTGCGGGCGTCGGCGCGGGGGTCGGGGCCGGGGTGGCCACCGGGGTCGGCGCAGGGGTCGGGCTCGGCCGGGCTGCGGCCACAACCGTCGGTGCCGGCGTAGCCGGGACGGCGCTCGGCCGTGTGGTTGGCGTCACACGCGGCGTGGGCGCCAGGGTGGGCGCTGCGACTGCTTTGGGTGGCAGGGTCGCAGCAGGCTGTGCCTTGGCGCTCGCCACTTTGCTGCCGCCCTTGGGCACCATCGCCGGGTTGTTGCTGAACAGTTCGCGCACCAGCGTCAGCTTGGTCTGCACGACCTGGTTGTTGCTTTCCAGTTGCAGTGCTTTGTCATAAGCCTGCGAAGCCAGGCGCGCATACAGATCGCCAAGGTTTTCGTGGGCGATGGCGTAGGACGGGTTGGTCTGGATGGCCATCATCAGCGCGGTGCGCGCTTTGTCCAGCTGGTTTTGCTGGGCATACAACACGGCCAGATTGTTATAGGGCTCGGGCAGTTGCGGATATTCAGTCGAGAGCGCGTTGAACGCCTTGATCGCGTCGTCCACCCGGCCCAGTTCGACCAGGGCCAGTGCGCGGGTAAACATCACCTGGGCGTCTTTCGGATTTTTGGCCAGATACGCATCGGCGCGTTCGAGGACGGCGGGGTACTGTTTGGCCTTGAGCAGCTGCTGGATGTCTTCGACATCGCCAGCAAAGACTTGCGCAGCGGCAAAAGCAAAGGGGATCAGTGCGAGGGCGACGCGTCGCAAGCTCATGATATGTGTTCCGGGGTGGGCGACTGGGAAATCAAGCTGCCGGATTCTAACAAACCTGTCAGTTCATCACCACGCTAAAGCCAGCATGGCCCTGCCGTGAAGGGTTTTTCAGAATATTCCTAAGCCACACGTTTATCGTGCGGCTTTGCCATGTAGAACATTCGTTCTATATGATGGCGCTTGTTCAGAATTTTCCGCAGGCATCCCATGGCAGCCCCCGAACTGGCCGATGTGTTGCGCCATCCGGCCATCTGGCGCGGCGATGGGCGCATGCAACATCGCTTTGATGTGATCAAGACTGGCTACGCGACGCTGGATCAGGCTTTGCCCGATGGCGGCTGGCAGCCCGCCAGCATGGCTGAAGTCCTGGTAGCCAAAGGCGCCGCCAGTGGCGAACTCAGCCTGTTGTGGCCAGCCTTGCAAGACATCGCGCGCCAACGCGAGCTGGTACTGGTGGCGCCGCCGTGTGTGCCGTACGCACCCGCCTGGCAACAAGCCGGTATTGATCTGGCGCGGCTGGTCTGGGTCCGTCCGGCCAGTGCGGGCGACACGCTGTGGGCGATGGAGCAGGCGCTGCGCGAACCGGCCTGTGGCGCGGTGCTGGGCTGGGTGGCGGGGGTGCTGGATGACCGCTCTTGCCGCCGCTTGCAACTGGCGGCCAAGGCGGGCGGTGGTCTGGGTTTTTTGTTGCGATCGCCGCAGCGCGATACCAGCTCGCCCTTGCCGTTGCGCATCGAAGTCGAAGCCGCGCAGCAAGGTTGGTGCGTGCATGTGCGCAAACGCCGTGGCCTGCCGCTGACGGAGCCTTTGTTTATTAATCGTGCCGAGGTACACCATGCTCTGGCTGGCCATCGCCATCCCGACGCTGCCACTGCTCGTCTGTCCGCGCCGCGTCGCTGAGGCAGACAGCGGGCCGGCGCGGCCACGGCTGGTGGTCGAATCGCATGGCAAAGGCCAGCGCGCGATGCTGGTCGACGCACTGGCGGCCTCGCTCGGGCTGAAGGCGGGCATGAAATTGTCGGCGGCGCTGGCTCTGGTCAACGAGCTGGATGTGCAAGCGCGCCAGCCCGCCGCCGAGGCACAACGGCTGACGCTGCTGGCCAGCTGGGCGCTGCAATTTACCCCAACGGTGGTGATCGACGGCGAGCACGGCTTGCTGCTGGAAATCGGCGGTTGCCTGCGTTATTTCGGTGGCTTGACCACGCTGCAGCACAAAGTCGCCGAGGGTCTCGCCGCGCAAGGCATTCCGGCGTATATCGCGTGTGCGCCGACGCCGCTGGCGGCCAGTTGGCGCGCCGCCTGTGGGCTAAAAAAGCCGGTGGCGGATCCGTCGCAACTGGCGTTTGCGCTGGCCGGGCTGCCGCTGGACATTTTGCCGGTTCCCGCCGCTACGCTGGATGGACTGGCCCAACTGGGGCTCAAGAATCTGGGCCAGGTCTACGGCCTGCCGCGCAAAGGCCTGGCCAAGCGCTTTGGCCCGCAGCTACCGCAATTGCTGGATAGAGCGATGGGCATTCTTGCCGATCCGCGCGAGAGCTTTGTTGCGCCGGATCGTTTTGAACACAGCATTGATCTGGATTACCCGGTAGAAACCGTGCCGGTGTTTATCCACGTGGCGAAATGGTTATTCGATGAGCTGGAGCTGTTCTTGAGCGGACGTGGCCTGGGCGTGCAGCAAGTCACGTTTCGGCTGCGCCACGAAGATATTCCGCCCACTGAATTACAAGTGCGCTTTGGCCGCCCCGGCCGCCGGGCTGCCGAATTCATGCTGGTCTTGCAAGAGAAGGTCGAGCGTTACGAGCTGGCCGCGGCCGCGCCCGGGATCACGCTGATCGCCGAGCAATTGCATGCTTTGCATGGCATGCCTTTGGGTTTGTTCGGCCATGAAGCGGGCGACGCCAATTTTCAGTTATTGCTGGCGCGCCTACGCGCGCGCATGGGTGATGACGCGGTACAAGGCGTGCGTTGCGTGGCCGATCATCGCCCCGAACGGGCCTGGAGCAGGTGCGAACCGGGCGCGGGCAGCAAGCCCGGCGCGCCGCCCGACCGCCCGACCGGCCCGCGTCCGGGCTGGTTATTGCCGCAGCCGCACGCGTTGAGCTGGCGCAATGAACAACTCTGGCATGGCGAAGCCTTGCAATGTGAAGCCCGGCCCGAGCGCATCGAAACCGGCTGGTGGGATGGTGAAAGCGTGGCGCGCGATTATTACGTGGCGCGCGGGGTATCGGGCCGGCATTACTGGGTGTTCCAGGATCGCGCCTCCCAGACGTGGTGGCTACATGGATTATTCGCATGATGGATGCCACCGGCTTACAACTTGAGGCGCCTGACTACGCCGAACTGCATTGCCTGAGCAGTTTTTCTTTTCAGCGTGGCGCATCGCATGCCGAAGAACTGGTGCGACGCGCGCAGGAGTTGGGCTATCACGCGCTGGCGGTGACTGATGAATGTTCGCTGGCGGGCATTGTGCGGGCGCACGTGGCGGCCAAGGCGGCGCATTTTAAATTGATCGTGGGGGCGGAGTTTGCCCTGGTCGATGGCCTGCGCTTGCTGTTGCTGGCGCCAGAACGTAATGCCTATGGCGATTTGTGCGAGCTGATCAGTCGCGGCCGGCGCAATGCCGAGAAAGGTGAGTACCGCCTGACGCGTGATGACGTGGCCGAATTTGCCAGCCATTTACTGGCGATCTGGTTGCCGCCGCCGCAACCCGAATTGCACGATGCCGACTGGCTGCGCGCGCAATTTGCTGATCGGGCCTGGCTGGCGGTGGAGTTGCTGCATGGCGCGGGCGATGCCCAGCGCCTGGCGCAATTGCAATGGCTGGCGCAAGTCAGCGGCTTGCCCGCGCTGGCAGCGGGCGACGTACATATGCACGCGCGCTCCCGGCGGGCATTACAAGATGTGATGACCAGCATCCGCCTGAACAAACCGGTGGCCGAGTGTGGGCTGGAGTTGCATGGCAATGGTGAGCGCCATTTACGCAGCCGTCCGCGCCTCGCCAGCCTGTATCCGCCTGAAATGCTGGCCGAAACCGTGCGCGTGGCGGAGCGCTGCACGCTGGATCTGGACACGCTGCGCTATGAATATCCGGCCGAACTGGTGCCTGAGGGTAAAACGCCGGGGGAGTGGCTGCGCGAACTGGTCAACCGCGGCCTCAAGACTTATTACCGCGACGGCATTCCCCTCAAGGTGCGCGAGCAGGTTGAGCACGAACTCACCCTGATTATCGATCTGGCGTACGAGCCGTATTTTCTGACGGTATGGGATGTGGTGACGTTTGCGCGCAGCCAGAACATTCTGTGTCAGGGGCGGGGGTCGGCCGCCAATTCGGCTGTGTGTTTTGCTTTGGGGATTACCTCGGTGGATCCGGCGCGCTCCGAATTGTTGTTTGAGCGGTTTATCTCGCGCGAACGCGGAGAGCCGCCGGATATTGACGTTGATTTCGAGCATGACCGGCGCGAAATCGTTATCCAGTATCTCTATCAAAAATACACGCGCGACCGCGCCGCGCTGGCCGCCACCGTGATTACCTATCGGCCCAAGTCGGCGGTGCGTGATGTCGGCCGTGCTTTGGGTCTGGCCGAGGATCAACTGGACCGGCTCTCGCGCACCTTGTCTTGGTGGGACAAGCGCGCCGAATTGCCACTGCGCCTGGTCGAAGCCGGGCTGGACCCGGATGGCCGCACCGTTAAATTGCTGCTGTCGCTGGTCGAGCAATTGCTGGGCTTTCCCCGCCATCTGTCACAGCATGTCGGCGGCTTTGTAATCTCGCGCGGGCCGCTGTGCCGACTGGTGCCGATCGAAAACGCCGCCATGGTCGACCGCACCATTATCCAGTGGGACAAAGACGATCTGGATGCGATGAAACTGCTCAAGGTTGATGTGCTGGCGTTGGGCATGCTGTCGGCCATCCGCCGCACCTTTGATCTGGTGCATGGCTGGCGCGGCAAGATGTGGACGCTGGCCAGCCTGCCCAAAGAAGATCCGCGCGTGTACGACATGATCTGCCAGGCCGATACCATCGGCGTGTTCCAGATTGAATCGCGCGCGCAGATGTCGATGCTGCCGCGCATGAAGCCGCGCACTTTTTATGATCTGGTGATCGAGGTGGCTATCGTGCGGCCGGGGCCCATCCAGGGCGGCATGGTGCACCCCTATCTAAAGCGGCGGCAGGGCCAGGAACCGCTGGAAGAACACACGCCGGCGGTCGACCAGGTTTTGCGCCGCACCTTGGGGATTCCGATTTTCCAGGAACAGGTCATGAAGCTGGCCGAGGTCGCCGCCGGGTTCAGCCCCGGGGAGGCCGATGATCTGCGTCGCGCCATGGCCGCGTGGAAGCGCTCGGGCAAGCTGGCCCTGTACAAACAGAAGCTGTTCGACGGCATGCTGGAGCGCGGTTATACCGAGGAATTTGCCAATCGCATCTATAAGCAGATCGAAGGCTTCTCGGAATACGGCTTTCCTGAGTCGCACGCCGCCAGCTTTGCCTCGCTGGTGTACGTGTCGGCCTGGCTCAAGTGTTTTGAACCGGCCGCGTTTTTGTGCGGCATGCTCAACTCGCTGCCTATGGGCTTTTACAGCGCCTCGCAACTGATCCAGGACGCACGCCGCCATGGCATTGAAGTGCGGCCAGCCGATGTGCAACACAGTCACTGGGACAGCACGCTCGAAATTGCGCGCGATGGCACGGTGGAGCAGCCTGCGGTGCGGCTGGGATTGCGCCAGCTGGATGGCGTCAGCGCCTTACCGGTGCACGAACTGGTGAACGCGCGGCCGCGAAATGGCTTTGAATCGGTGGCGCATCTGCAGCGCCTGGTGCGGCTGGACCAACGCATGTTGCGCGCGTTGACCGAAGGCGGCGCGATGGAATCGCTGGCGGGCACGCGGCGACAAGTGTGGTGGCATGTCAGCGGGCTGGATGCCACCCAGGATCTGGGCTATCAGGAAGGCGAAGCGCACACGCCGGCGCTACCCGCATCGACCCTGGGCGAGGAAGTGGTGGCCGATTATCAAAGCCAGCATCTGTCTTTACGCGCGCATCCGCTGGCCTTGTTGCGGCAGCGCTTACGCAAAGACCGCTTGATGTCGGCGGCCGAAATCAACGCGCTGGAAAACGGCCGCCCGGCGCGCCCGGCGGGCATAGTCACCGTGCGGCAACGGCCCGGTACCGCCAAAGGCGTGGTGTTTGTGACGCTGGAAGATGAAACCGGCAACGTCAACGTCATCATCTGGCCCAAGCTGGGCGAATTACAGCGCAAGGTGATGCTGACGGCCCGGCTGCTGGCGGTGTATGGCGTGGTGCAATATGCCGAAGGGGTCCGGCATGTGGTGGCGCATCGGCTGGAAGACCGCAGTGATTTGCTGGGCGAGCTCAGTACCCGCAGCCGCGATTTTCACTAAGCCGGGCGCGCGCGGCGTAAGTACACGCAAATATCCGCGGTGCTATACCACCTCTCGATTACAGCAATGTGCGAGTTGATCCGAAAGCCTTACAATACGCGGCAATCCCCCCAGACATTATCCGGAGCCGCCTTCATGCAACTTACCGTCGTTGACCATCCGCTGGTCCAGCACAAACTGGCGCTGTTGCGCGAAGAAGACGTCAGCACCAACAAATTCCGCCTGCTGACGGAAGAACTCGCCCGCCTGCTGGCGTATGAGGCCACGCGCGATCTGCAGCTGGAACATCGCACCATTCAGGGCTGGTGTGGCGAAGTCAAAGTACAAAAAATCAAAGGCAAAAAGCTGACCGTGGTGCCGATACTGCGCGCCGGTCTGGGCATGCTCAATGGCGTGCTTGATCTGGTGCCGTCGGCCAAGATCAGCGTTGTGGGCCTGGCGCGCAATGAAGAGACGCTGCAACCCGAGCCCTATTTCGAGAAATTTGTTGGCAGCCTGGATGACCGCCTCGCCTTGATCATCGACCCGATGTTGGCCACCGGGGGTTCGATGGTGGCCACCATCGACATGCTCAAACGCAACGGCTGCAAGCAGATCAAGGCCATCGTTATGGTCGCCGCGCCCGAAGGCGTCAAGCTGGTGAATGCGGCGCACCCCGATGTGCAGATCTACACCGCAGCGCTCGATAGCCACCTGAATGAACAGGGTTACATCATTCCGGGGCTGGGCGATGCCGGTGACAAGATTTTCGGGACGGTCGCCAAGCGCTGACCCTGATGATTTTCACCACGCCGGGCACCGTCCCGGCGTTGTTTTATCTGCTGAACTGCCTTCATCCCTAAACCCCTGAACCTATCAACAATAAAAGGCGACGTGATGTTCTCTGGCCTCAAACAATTTATTTCGGGCGCGCAGATTCTGTTTGTCGCGTTCGGCGCACTGGTGCTGGTGCCGCTGCTCACCGGGCTCAACCCAGCCATGGCGCTACTGGGCGCGGGCGTGGGTACGCTGATGTTCCAGTTGTGTACTGACCGCAAAGTGCCGCTGTTCCTCGGTTCCTCTTTTGCTTTTATCGGGCCCATCATTTTCTCGATGCATACCTGGGGCCAGGCCGCCACGCAGTTCGGCCTGTTCTGTGCCGGTGTCATGTACTTTGTGGTGGCCGGGCTGATCCGCATGAAAGGCATGGGCATCATCAACCGCCTGTTGCCGCCGGTGGTGATCGGGCCGGTGATCATGGTGATTGGCTTGTCGGTTGCGGTGACCGCTTCGGGCATGGCCATGGGGCAGGGCGGCGGCAAACAACTGGTGGCCTACTGGCCGTCGTTGATGCTGGCCACGGTGTCGCTGGCCACCACCATCATCGTCTCGGTGTTTGCCGGTGGTTTGCTGCGGCTGGTGCCTATCCTGTCCGGCGTTATCGTCGGCTATATCGTGGCGTCGTTCATGGGCATGGTCGACTTTGCCCGCATCGCCGCTGCACCGTGGTTTGCGCTGCCGACGCTGGTTTCGCCGGTGGTGAACTGGAATGCCGCGCTGTTCATGTTGCCGGTGGCAATTGCGCCCGCCATCGAACACGTCGGCGCAGTGATGGCCATCGGCAAGGTAACCGGCAAAGACTATACCCAGCGCCCCGGCCTGCACCGCACGCTCACCGGCGACGGCCTGGGTGTGTGTTTTGCCGGTCTGATTGGCGGGCCACCCATTACCACCTATGCCGAAGTGACCGGCGCGCTGATGATTACGCGCAACTTCAACCCGGTGACCATGACCTGGGCGGCCTGCCTGGCGGTGATGCTGGCCTTTTTCGGCAAGTTCAATGCCATCCTGCAATCCATTCCGATGCCGGTGATGGGCGGTGTGATGGTGTTGTTGTTTGGCACCATTGCCAGTCTGGGGGTCAAGACCATGATCGACGGCAAGGTTGATCTGATGGCGCCGCGCAATCTGGTAATTGCTTCGGTGATTCTGACCTGCGGCATAGGCGGTTTTACCGTCAAGCTGGGCGACCACGAACTGGCTGGCGTCGGCCTGGTCAGCATTGTGGCCATCGTGCTCAATCTGCTGCTGCCGCGTGAACGGCGCGAGGTGACGGACGAAGCAGCCGAAACCCCGCCGTTGTAAGCCTTGGCATGGCGTGGCCGCTGCCCGGGCGGCCACGCAAGTTCCACACTTCTTGCACATTTCTTCCTTATTGCTTCCTCACAATCGGCACCGCTATCGCTGGGTCGATGCATTCTTTGTGAGGTCGTCATGTCGTTGTTCCGAGTTTATTGCCCGCTGTTGACGGCCCTGACCGCATTGACGCTGGGCGGCTGTGCCAACCCGCAACAGTCGATGATTACCGTGCCGACGCATGCGCGCGCGCCCGTGCAACAACCGGCGTATGAGAACCAGGGCTCGATCTTCCAGACCGCCACGGCGCAGATGCTGTTTGAAGAGTCTGTGGCGTCACACGTGGGCGATACCCTGACCATCACCATTGCCGAGACCCTGACCGGCAGCAACAAATCCAATACCTCCGCCAGCAAAAGCGGCACGGTCGGCTTTAAGGGTCCGGGCTCCACCGGCAATATGGGCGGCCTGATCAAGACCCTGTTCGACCTGAACGTCACCTCCACCGGCAACGACAGCTTTACCGGCAAAGGCAGCACCGACAACGCCAACAGCATGACCGGCACGCTCACCGTGACCGTGATCGATGTGCTGGCCAATGGCAATCTTGAAGTCGCCGGGGACAAGCGCATTTCGCTCAATGGCGACGTCAATACGCTGCGCTTTTCCGGCATTGTCAAAAAGCGCGATATCCAGACCGGTAACACCATCCCGTCCAACAAGGTGGCCGACGTGCGCCTGGAACAACTGGGCCACGGCGTCGTGGCCGATGCCAATACGGTGGGCTGGTTGCAACAAACCTTTATGAGCGTGCTCGGCTTTGACTGACCGGCTTATGCGCGCGGCGCGCTGCTTGCCCGCACTGGCTTTGCTGCTGGCGCTGAACGGCTGTGTGGTGGTGCCGGTCGACGGCATTATCTCGGCCACGGCCGACGGCATTGCCACCATTACTGCGGCCGCTGCCAATGCCAATCAGAACTCGAACAGCTTTCAGTATGTGCGGCCGTATCTGTCGCTGAAGGAAGTGTGTATCGAGTGGAATGAAAAAGTGACGGTGCCCGATTTTGTGCCGTCGCTGCAGGTGGGCCTTAAGCATTACGGTATCGAAAGCCGCGTGTATTCGCCCGGCACCGAGCCGCCCGGCTGCGCCACCTTGTATTACAGCGCGTCGCGTAAATGGGAAAAGAAATGGGGCCAGGACGAAGACGTGTCCTATCTGGGCGAAGCCGCTTTGTCTTTGCGTCGCAATGGCCAGTTATTGGGTAGCGCCAGTTATGAGGCTTCCAATTACGGTTTTGATAAATGGAAAAACACCGGCGCCAAGCTCGGCCCGGTGATCGATTCGATGCTGGCCGGCAACTGACCGCGCCCGCCGAAACCCGCGTATCCACCGCCGATCCACTACTCAGGAGTATCACCATGGCTGTCAGCCCACTGTCTTCTACCACTGTTGCCGCGCCGACCAAGCCGGTGAACACCGCGCGTGTCAACAGCCCGGCTCCGGCGCCCGCGCCTGCACCGGCAGCAAGCACCACCACGACCCCGCCGGGTCGCGTCGATACCCACGCTTGAACGGTTCAGGGCGCGGGTGACCAGCGGGCTGCGGGCTGCTGATTTATTTGCGCTCCGCCCGTAGCAAGCCAAACTGCACCAGGTCTTGATACTGGCCATTCCAGTAACCGGCCTGGCGCAGCAATCCCTCGCGCACAAAGCCCAGCTTTTCTACCAGCCGGATCGACGCCGCATTGGCGGGATGGATCTGCGCTTCCACCCGATTGAGTTCCATGCGTGCCCAGCCCCAGCCCAGGGCGGCCCGCAGCGCTTCGGCCATATAGCCGTTGCCCCATGCGTCGCGCGCCAGTTCGTAGCCCGTCACGGCGCTATGCCAACTGCGATTCCAGCGACCCAGCCCGCACGTCCCCAGTAACAACCCATCACTGCGCCGCTCGATTGCCCAGCGCACGCCTGGCACCGGCTCGCACCAACGCGCGTTAAAAGTATCGATCAGCGTAATCGCTTCTTCCGGCTGCCGTAGCGCATCCGAGCCAAACCAGCGCATGACTTGCGGATCGCTATGGATGGCATACAGACGCGGGGCGTCGGCGTGGGTGAGGGGACGCAGCAGCAGGCGGCTGGCGTGCACCAGCGGAAACGGGTCGGTCATCAGGCTGAATGTGGGCGATGCAGTGGCGGCCAGTATGCCATGCACCTCAGCCGGAGCCGGGCTTGTCTCACGGGGGATTCGTGCTTTGTCTGACTTTGGTGACATCGGCAAACGCGCATGATACGTGCACCAGATTGCCGCAACGGCGCACGACGCCGGGCCAGCGCGTTGCACGCTGTACCGCCCGCTGAGCAATGCGGCCCATGCAGGAGGGCACCATGAACCCGATTACCCCCAGCCGCGCGCCTGATGGATTGCCGCGCGTGATCGCCATGCCACCGAGTGTGCCCGGCGAGCCGCCGGATCATTTGCCTGGCCCACCGCCGACGCCGCAGCCGATCCAGCCCGACGAACCGTTTCCGCACAACCCGGAGCAAGACCCGCCGTTTTCGGATCCGCCGGGCCCGATCAAAGAGCCGCCGCGCAGCCCGGACGAACCCGGTACCAACACACCATATTTTGATCAGCGCGACCGCGGCGCGGTCTCGCTCAATCCATCCACGCCCGGCGCTTTGCTGGCCGGGCTGGTCGGCCAACGTATGCCGCGTCACTGGCGCATCGGCGGCTGGATTATCAGTCATTGAGCTTTCAGCAACAGTGGGCGGCAGGCCCGCATGGCTGCCGCCAGACGCACAGCACGCCATAGTGGCTGGGCGATAAAAACCAATAACGCTACAACGGAGAAATGTCATGTCCTCGCTTCAAACCCGTCGTGTTTTGCCGGCCTTACTCGCCGGTTTGCTTCTGGCCGCGGGCAGCAGTTTTGCTGCGGATACCCAATCATCGACCGGCAATACCGCGGCTAAACCGGCTGCGGATGTGCAACCGTCCCGACTGTCGGCGGACGATGCAGATTTCGTCGACAAAGCAGGCCATGCCGGTGCGGCGGAAATCCAGTCCAGCCGACTGGCGCTCAAGCATTCCAAAGCCAAAGACATCAAGGCCTTTGCCAACATGATGATCGAGGACCACACCAAAGCCGCACAGAACCTTGAAACCGTGGCAGCGCTGAAGGCCAAGCCGGTGCCGCATGATCCGGATTCGGCGCAACAAGCCGAGATCGCCAAGCTGGAACAACTGCACGACAAGGCGTTTGACCAGGCTTATGTGCAGTTTCAGGTCAAGGCACATGAAGAAGCCGTGGCGCTGTTCCAGAAAGAAGCCAGCGGGGGCAGCGATGCCGACGTAAAAGGCTTCGCGGCAAAAACCGAACCGACGCTGCAAGGCCATCTGGACCACGCCAAGAAACTGGCGACCAAGTACAAGGTTAGTGGCAGCTAAGCAAGCGCGGTTTGCTCGGCAGAAGGCCCGCACTGCTTGCGGGCTTTTTGTTGGGTATCACAGTGCAGTCAGCGGATGGTGGCGATGCTTGCAGTGACTTGCCTGGCATGCGTCAGCGTCTGGTCCATGTCGTCCCGGCTAAACGCGCGGACCAGTTCGTAATCCGCGTGGACCCGCAGTGGTCGCAAAATCCGTTGGCAGCGGTAAGCCAGAGCACGCACTCGCTCGGGATGTGCGCAGTGGTGGGCGCGGCAGGCTTCCATCGCCTTGTATTCGCGGGCGTGCGAGCCACCTGAGACCTCAGCGAAATACGGCAACTTCAGGCGATGTACCGCATCGCGGCAGGCATGGTACGCGCCGTAATAGGCCCGGTTAGCCACAGTGCGGCGTACGGTTTCGTCATCAGCGCCGTGTGCTGCCAAGAGCTGTTCAGCGCATTGCAGCAATGCGTTGCTATCAGTCATCGCGCCTCCGACGGGTGATGTCGGCGGCGATGTGCTCGGCCGGAAAATCGGGAATCAGGGTGTACATCTCGATAGCGAATTCGATACCGAGCATCGCCGCGTCGTCGTGGCTCACGTCCACAGGCAAAGTCATATAAATCTCGCCCGTACACTGGATACCGTATTCGGGCGCGTAGGGGCAGGGCACACCATGCCTGGCCGCCACTTGCAGGGCAATGGCGAGCATGCGGTCGAGCCATTCCGGATCAACATTGCGAGCGCGTAACTCGGCAGCCACTTCGGCCCCGTAGGATGGGCTCTTCATCGTTTCATCCTTGTTGGCACCGCGCGGGTGCAGCGCACACACGCCCGCGTCCGCGGATTTTTTGACCACCCTCTGCGCATTCAAACACGTCATTTTCAGCCGCCATGAGTTAACCAGAGCCGCCATGCTACGCCGCGAAAAACATCGTTGCTAAGGACTATCTGAACCTACTTTTACCGTGCGGATTTGCGATTTTACTTATTGCGCAGGTATAGCTGGTCATCAAACGTCACCACCCATTGCGGGGCATAAATGACCAGCATGGTCATCACCATGCCGGTGGTAAATGCCTCGGGAAAACCAAACAGCAGGTAGTAGGGCAATTGTTCTTCCAGCAAAAAATCCGGGGCGTACACACCGGTGGCCCACAGCAGCGCGCAGGTGCTGATGCCCACCAGCCACATCGATAACGCGCCCGCGGCAAAGCTGTTCAGAAAGATATAAACAAAGTAGTTATGCGGCAGACGCTTTTGCGCCAGTTTGAGCAGCTGCCAGGTCAGCGTGGTGGGGATGCCAGCGGTTAACAGCCACGACAAACCGATGCCGCTCCAGTCACCATGGCCATCCAGAATATCGGCCACCAGCGCCACCGCGACGCCGATGCGCGCACGGTCGGGGCCCGCGATCAGGGTGAGGCCAGCCGCTCCCAGCAAATGAAAAGTCAGCCCGGGCTGGATATTGGCCTTCATCTGCCACAGCACCAGCATCAGCACCGTGCCGCCAAACCAGCAGGTCAGCTCGGATTGCGGCACGGTCAACCACGCCGTTTTATAGATAGAGCGTGCCAGCAGCAGCCCGGCAATCACGCAGGCGCCGATGCACAACCACGCGGGGAACAAGCCGGCGGGCAAATTCATGCCTGCATCCGGCTACGCCATTCGCGATCGACCAGATCGGCCAGTTGGGTAAGCCGACCATGGAAGAAATGGCCAACGCCGGGCACCACCAGCACCGGTAGTTGCTGCGGCCGGGCCCAGTCGAACACTGATTGCAGTGGCACCACTTCGTCCTGCTCGCCGTGGATCACCAATGTATCGCCCGGCACCGGGGGGAATTGATGGCGGATGGTGGCGGGGCCGATCAAAATCATGCCTTCGACTTCTGCATCGCTCAGGCGTTGGCGTAGTTGTGACTGCACAAAGGTGCCAAACGAAAAGCCGGACAGCACCACGCGCGTGACGCCAGGAAAATCCACCCGCGCTTGCGCCAATACGGCCGCCATATCATCGGGTTCATACACGCCGCGACTGTGTTCGCCTTCGGACCGGCCCACACCGCGCAAATTGGGGCAGTACGCCACATAGCCCAATCGCGATAAGGTCTTGGCCAGCGTGTGCACAATCTTGTTGGTGTTGGTGCCGCCTTCAAGCGGGTTGGGGTGCGCCACCAGCGCAATGCCGCGCGTTTCGGGCAGCGCTGATTCCAGCCGCAATACTTCCAGCTGGCCAGCCGGGCCAGCGACGGTGAGCGCTTCAAATACAGGGGCTTTGCGGGGCAGATTCATGGTGTAGAGGGCGGCAGACAGACAGGCGCCATTCTAAACCAGGCGGGCTCAAACACGCCGCACCGATTCACGCACGACCAGCTCGAACTGCGGATACTGCACGGTTTGCGCCTGGTTGCTCAGCATATTCAACAGCGTTTCGGTGGCGGTCTTGCCCATGTCAAAGGTGGGTTGGCGGATGGTGGTGAGCGGCGGCAGCATGTAATTGGATACCGCCAGATCATCAAAGCCGATCATCGATACTTCTTCCGGCACGCGGATGCCGCGCCGATACAGCGCCAGCCGTGCGCCAAGGGCGCTCTGGTCATTGGCAACAAACAAAGCGCTGAAGGGCGCGCGTGATTCCAGCAATTGCGTCATCGCCATCACGCCACCGGCTTCGGTAAAGTCACCCACCGCCACCAGGCGCGGATCGGCTTCCAGGCCCGCATCGGCCAGCGCGCGGCGATAGCCTTGCAAACGCGCTTCCGAATCGGGCTGGGCCAGCCGGCCCGCAATATGCGCAATACGTTTGTGGCCCTGGCTGATCAGATACTGCGTGGCCTGGTAGGCGGCGGCCTCGTTATCGACGGCCAGGCCGATGGCCCGCGGCGATTCCATGCGGCGGCCGGTAAAAACCACCGGAATCTGGCGCGCAATCTGTTCGATCTGCTTATCGGTACTGGTCGCCATAAAAATAATGATGCCGTCGACGCGGCGGGCGATCAGCAAATCAACATGATCCTGTTCTTCGCGCTCTTGCCAATGGCCGCTCACGATCAGCAAAGCGTAGCCGGTGCCGGAAATGGCATGCTCCACGCCTTTGAGTTCTTCGCCAAAAAACGGCGAGCTGATGTCCTGCGTGACGATGCCTATGGTCTTGGTACTGCCGGTTTTGAGGCTTTGCGCCAACACATTGGGTTTGAAATTCAGTTTTTCGATGGCGCGGGTAATGGCTTCCTGTTTGGCCGTGGAAACCGCCGTTACCCCAGTCAGATAGCGCGATACCGTGCTGGCCGACACGCCGGCCTCACGCGCCACATCTTGCACGGTTACGTTGTAGTTATCGGGTTGCTCAAGCGTCATATTGCGTTGTTTACCGTTGTTTCTGCAGGGTTTGGTGCACCGCAACAGTGCACCTGAAAGCGCCATGTAAAATGTAGTGAAAAAATTGCACCTACATGGAACAACTTATTGCCGCTGTATGCGTCCAGGACTAAAACTGAAAACGATTTCAACGATAACGGCAAAAAAGCCGTTTTTCTACTGCAACTACGAAATCGATTTCATATTACTACAACCTCATGTCGTTGGAGAGAGTCATGAATAAAGTTGTACGACTGGCAGTAGCGTCCGCGCTCTGCGCTGCTGCATTGCCATCCTGGGCTGCTGTAACCCTGACCGTTGCCAGCTTTCCGGATCTGGATCGCGACGTAAAAACGGCCATTCCGCTGTACAAAAAGCTGCATCCTGATGTCGAAATCAAACTGGTTAGCCGCGAACGTGTGGATCACGTTAACGCGCTCACCACGCAACTGGCTTCCAGCTCTGGCCTGCCTGATGTGATGGGTCTTGAAATCGGTTTTGTGGGTCGGTTTATCGCTTCGGGCGGTCTGGAAGACCTGTCCAAGGCGCCGTATAACGCAGGTCAGCTGCAAAGCCAGATCACCGGTTATTCCTGGGCGCAAGCCAAGGGCACCAATGGTGACGTCTATGCGCTGCCGGTCGATATCGGCCCGGGCACCATGTTTTATCGCAAAGACTTGCTGGATAAGGCGGGCGTGACCGAAGCCGATCTGACCAAGTCGTGGGAAACCTATATCGCCGCCGGCAAAAAGATCAAAGCCGCTACCGGTGCTTATCTGGTGGCCAGCCCGGTGGATCTGAAAGATATCTATATCCGTTCCAACCTCAAGAACGGTGAAGGCATCTATTTCGACAAGAGCGGCAAGCCCATCATTGCTGGCAACCCGCGCTTTGAAAACGCCTTCAAGTACGCCAAAGAAGCGCAGGACGCAGGCATCGCCGGCAATATCAAGCAGTGGAGCAACGAATGGGCGGCTGGCTTCCAGCATGACCAGATCGCCACGCAAGCCATGGGCGCATGGCTCAACGGCCATCTGGCGCACTGGCTGGCGCCGGATCAAGGCGGCAAATGGCGTTCGTGCAACCTGCCCGCCGGCGCTTTTGCCTCGTGGGGCGGTTCTTTCTACGCGATTCCGGCCAAGTCCACGCACAAGGCTGAGGCTTATGAGTTCGTGAAATTCCTGGCCGCCAACCGCGAGCAACAAATTGCTGCGTTCAAGACGCTGGATGCCTTCCCGTCGCTGAAAGCCGCGCAGGATGACCCGAGCATGTCCGAACCGCTGCCGTACCTGGGTGGCCAGAAAGCGCGCGAAATGTGGCGTGATGCCGCCAAGCATGTGCCGGAAATCCCGATCAACAAGAACGACGGCGTAGCTGAAGACATCATCAACGACCAGCTGGATCAGGTGGTGCACCAGGGCAAAGACATCAAAGCCGCCCTGGCTGATGCGCAGGCTGACGTTGAACGCCGCGCCCGTCGTTAAGCCGGGCAGGGCGTTAGTCTGAGCCCATGTTGGTTAAAGCATTGCGGGCGTTTTGCCTGATGCAGGTAGCGGGCGGCAAGACCGCGGATCGTTACAAAGAAGATGAGCTGCCACTCGTCATCGGCGTAAAGATGCTGCGGACACCGTCGCCCACTGCCAGATCATGAGCCCGACTCGAGGGCCGGCGTGTTCCCCGGCCGATTTTTTACGGAACACCGGAGTTTTTTGCATGGAATCCGTGTTGTCCCCTGCCGCAAGCAATACTGCCCCGCGGCGACGCAAACGTTTTCAGTCGTGGAAATGGGCGCCGTATATTTTTATCAGCCCGTTTCTGATCATCTTTGCCGTATTCGGCGCGTTTCCTTTGATTTTTTCGGCCACGCTGTCTTTTGCCCAGTGGGACCCCGCCGCCGGCTTTGGCGCAATCAAATGGATCCAGCTCGACAATTACAAGTTTGTGCTGACCGACCGCTGGTTCTGGAAGAGCCTCGGTAACACGGTTTATATCGCGCTGGCCTCGGGCCTGCCGCAGCATCTGGTGGCGATTCCGTTTGCCGCCTTCCTTAGCACCTTGCTGCGTGGACGTAACCTGGTGCTGGGCGCGTACTTTCTGCCGTTTATTACTTCGAGCGTGGCGATTTCGCTGATTTTCAGCTCGTTGTTCTCCAAGGATTTCGGCGCCATCAACGCCATCCTGATGAGCCTGCACGACCATCTGCCGCTGATAGGCCAATTGCTGCCCGACCACAAAGTGGACTGGCTGCAGAACACTGAAATGGTCAAGCCGACGGTCAGCTTTGTGGTGTTCTGGCGCTATGTGGGCTGGAATACCGTGCTGTACCTGGCCGCCATGCAGACCATCCCGGAAGACCTGTACGAAGCGGCCACGCTGGATGGCGCCAGCATTACGCGCCAGTTCTGGCATATCACGCTGCCCATGATCCGCCCGATGATGTTCTTTGCCGTATCGCTGACGCTGATCAACAACCTGCAGTTGTTTGAAGAGCCGTTCATTCTGCTAGGCGACAACGGCGGCACCGGCCAGGCGGCCATGACCACGGCCATGTATATGTACCGCACCGCGTTCTATTTCAGCGACTTTGGTACGGCATGTGCGATTTCGTGGGTGATGTTCGTGATTATCGCGGTGCTGTCGTACGGCAATAACCGTTTGTTCAAACTGGCTGGCGGGGAGGATTGAGCATGGCCGTCACCAAGAAAAACACCACCGGCAAAAGCATCGCCTGGGTGATCGTGTTTCTGGGCGCGGTGCTGATGCTGGCGCCGTTCTACTTCACCTTTGTGCTGGCCACGCAACCGCGTGAGGCGATTTATCACATCCCGCCACCGATGTGGTTTGGCGAGGCACTGGCGCACAACATCACCGCCATCAACGCGCTGATCCCGTTCTGGCATAACCTGGGCATGAGCTTTTACGTGGCCGCGATGACCACGGTACTGGCGCTGTTCTTTTGCTCGATGGCGGGCTATGCCTTTGCGATGTATGAATTTCGCTTCAAGAAATTCTTCTTCGCCATCGTGCTGGGCAGCATGCTGTTGCCGCCGTTCCTCGGCTTGATCCCGACCTTTATGTTGATGAACGCCTTGGGTTGGCTGGATCAACCGCGGGCCTTGTATCTACCCGCTGCAGCTGGGGCGTTTGGCATCTTTTTGATGCGCCAGTACATCGGCTCGGCCGTGCCCAAAGAACTGATGGAAGCGGCGCGCATCGATGGATGCGGGGAATTCCGTATCTACTGGAATGTGGTGCTGCCGCTGATCGGGCCTGCTTTGGGCACGCTGGGTCTGGTTACCTTTATTACCAGCTGGAACAGCTTTCTGCAGCCGTTGGTGATTATGCATACCCCCGAGAACTTTACCTTGCCGGTGGCGCTGCGCAGCGTGCAGAGCACCACCAATACAGACTGGGGCGCGGTGATGGCGGGGTCGGCGATTGCGGTACTGCCGCTGCTGATTCTGTTTGTACTGTTCTCGCGCCGTCTGATTGCCGGCCTGACCGCAGGGGCCGTCAAAGGCTAAGTCACTTTATTCCTTGAACCCAACAACGTAAGCCGCAGCCGGCTGTGTCTATACACAGCCGGGCAGGGCGGGCTACGTCCGCGATTTGACCAATCGCAGCGAATTTTTAACACGAGTCTGGCTGACCGGTTCACGTTGGCAGGCGTACCGGCGCGGTCTTTCAAACCACCGTCGCTCTACATTTGAAACTGGAGTTACTCATGTCTTCCCTCGTTTTTCCGCGTGATTTTGTCTGGGGCGTTGCCACCAGCTCTTTCCAGATTGAAGGCGCTACCACCGAAGGCGGCCGCGGCGCGTCGATCTGGGATACGTTTTGCGCTACCCCGGGCAAAATCATCGACGGCACGGACGGCACCGTGGTGTGCGACCACTACCATCGCTACAAAGAAGACGTGGCGATCATGGCCGACCTGGGCCTGGACGCCTATCGCTTCTCGATTGCCTGGCCGCGCGTGCAGCCCGCTGGCTCCGGCGCCTGGAATGAAGAAGGCTTCAAGTTTTACGAAAACCTGCTGGACGAGCTGGACGCCAAAGGCCTGAAGGCCCACGTCACGCTGTACCACTGGGATCTGCCGCAAGCGCTGCAGGATGTGGGCGGCTGGGGCAACCGTGAAACCGCTTACCGCTTTGCCGAATACGCCGCCGAAGTGGGCCGCCGCTTTGGCAACCGCGTGGCCAGCATTGCTACCCACAACGAACCGTGGTGCACCGCCTATCTGGGCAATTTTCATGGTCGCTTTGCCCCCGGCTTTACCGATATCGCGCTGGCCAACCAGGTGTCGCACCATCTGCTGCTCTCCCATGGTCTGGGTATCAAAGCGCTGCGCGAGCTCGGCATCTCGGCTCAACTGGGTATCGTACTGAACCAGTCCGACGCCGATCCGGCCACCGACAGCGCGGCGGACAAGCGCCAGGCGCAGCTGGAATATGAAAACTTTACCGGCTGGTTTATGGACCCGATCTTTAAGGGCCACTACCCGCCGCTGGCGCTGGAAGTGTATGGCGACGCCGCGCCCAAAGTTGAGCCGGGCGACTTTGACATCATCGGCCAGAAAATCGACTTCCTCGGCGTTAACTACTACTTCCGCGCCTGGTGCAGCACGCAAAACCCGCCGATCGAGCCGCCGCGCGCGCTGGGCATTACCGATATGGGCTGGGAAATCTATCCGAAGGGCCTGACTGATCTGCTGGTGCGCATCAACCGCGAATACCCGAACCTGCCCCCGATCCTGATCACCGAAAACGGCATGGCCAACCCGGATCGCGTGGAAGACGGCGCGGTGCATGACCCGCAACGCAGCCAGTTTCTGCAACAACACTTGTCCGCGCTGAAAGACGCGATGGACCAGGGCGTGGATGTGCGCGGCTACTTTGAATGGAGCCTGCTGGATAACTTTGAATGGGATTCCGGCTTGTCCAAACGTTTTGGCATCGTGCACGTCGATTACGACACGCAAAAACGTACGCTGAAAGACAGCGCGCACTGGTATCGCGAATTTGTCAGCCAACAAAAGCGGGGCAACCATGGCTAGTCTGTCGCTACGCAATATCAAAAAGGCGTATGGCAATAACGCGCCGGTAATCGAAGGGCTGAACCTGGAAGTGGGCAAGGGCGAGTTCGTGGTGTTTGTCGGGCCGTCCGGCTGCGGCAAATCCACGCTGCTGCGCATGATTGCCGGCCTGGAAGACATCACCGGCGGTGACTTGCTGATCGAAGGCGAACGCGCCAACGAACTGCATCCGTCCGAGCGCGGCATTGCCATGGTGTTCCAGAGCTATGCGCTGTACCCGCATATGACCGTGGGCGAGAACATGGGCTTTGCGCTGCGTCTGTCCGGCATGGACAAGCGCGCCATTCAGGATGCCGTGGGGCGCGCGGCCGAAGTGCTGCGGATTACGCATTTGCTGGACCGCAAACCGGCCGCCTTGTCGGGTGGGCAACGCCAGCGTGTGGCCATTGGTCGCGCCATCGTGCGTCAGCCCAAGGTGTTTTTGTTTGACGAACCACTGTCGAACCTGGATGCCTCGCTGCGCGTGCAAATGCGCATCGAACTGGCGCGGCTGCATCGCGAACTGGGCACCACCATGGTGTATGTGACGCACGATCAGGTCGAAGCCATGACCTTGGGCGACCGCATCGCCGTGTTCAATTCGGGCAAGCTCGAGCAAGTCGGGCCGCCGATCCAGCTATACCGCGAGCCCAGCAGCACCTTTGTGGCCGGTTTCCTTGGTTCGCCCAAGATGAACTTCCTCGACGTGGAAACTGCGGGCGCGGTGGCGGGCAATCTGCAACTGAAGTTAAACGGCAACCAGTCGCTCGACTTCGGCCGTACGCCCGTCGGCACGCTGCCCGCGCAACTGACGCTCGGCATTCGCCCGGAACATGTGCGCGTAGTGCCTGCTGCAGCTGGCTTGCAAGCGCGCGTAGACATGGTGGAAAACCTCGGCGATACCCAGCTGGTGCACACCGCGCTGGCTGGCAGCGAGGCTTCGTTCTCGATCCGCATGGCCCCCGACGCGGTCAGCCCGCGCGTGGGTGATGTGGTGGGCATCCATATCGATAGTGCCAACGCACTGCTGTTCGACCGCAGCGGTCGGGCGCTGGAACTGGCACGCGCTGTGGATTGAACTAAGCTGAAATTCTCCTGGTTTGCTGGTTGCGGCAGCGATCTGCAAGCACGTTCGGCCCCACGGTTACGCCGTGGGGCTTTTTTTATGTAGCTGTTGGGCGACTGCAGCACGGTCATCTTGCAGTCCGGCGCTACTCGCAATGCTCATGGGCATTAAGCCCACTCCGCTTGCTGCGTTGCGGCGGCCAGCAACCTGACCGTGCTGCAGCCGCCCCGATGCGTTGCCAGGGTGGGTGAGGTTGCGTGGGCAAAAAAAACGGCGCCTGTTGTCAGGGCGCCGTTGGGCCGGGTGTGGCTGCTCAGACCGTGACGTAGGTGAATACGCTGCGTGGCGCGACGGTGAAGGTGATGACGTTTCCGCTGCGGTGCGAGGCCGCCGGGAAGCTCGTTGTGGTCATCTGATAAGCCGTCTGGTTGGCGAGTGAATTGTCCGTGCATGAGTCGAGATGCGCGGTTTCGTTAAACGTGAGCGTCGAGGTTGCTGCTGCCCAGGTGAAATAGAACGTCACCGGGATGGAATCACGGTTGACGCCCATGATGGCGGTCTTGCCTGCACCATCGGTGGTGGAGCAATGGCGCATCTGGTATCCGCCGCCGTAGCTATAGGGCGAGGCTGTGTTTTGATTGTTTTTGGGGTTTTGCGAGGCGTAGGTCGTGGTGACATCCGCCAACAGGCCCTTGCGCAAGGCCTTCAGGGCTTCGTAAGTGGCCGAGGTGTATATCGTGTTGTTAGTCGCGTCAGGGTGGAACACGGTCCATGGCGCCACTTCGATGGCCTGGTAGCATGATCCGGCAAACATCGGCGAGGTCATGGTCATGATGGTGTAGTCCGCAGTAGAGGTTGCCGCCAGGCCGCCGCTGTCGTCGACCGCATTGCAGCTACCGCCTTGCGTAATGCAGGTGTCGTACCGGGCATGCTCCGTCACCACAACGGGTAGCGTGCCCCATGCCGAATACTGGTTCTTGGTCGCAAACGTCGCGACGTCCTGGATATAGAAGCCGTAGTCGTAATAGACATGGATCGCGATGCCATCCGGGACCGTAGTCATGTTGGGCGCCACGCTGCTGATCCAGGTGGGGTTGGTACTGTAGCTGGTCTGGCCATGGATCAGGATCTTGCGGCCCACGTATTTGGCGCGAATCGCCTTGATGACCGTATCGCAACAGCTTGCATATTGGGCACCGGTCCAGAGCGGTGTCGTGGTACCAGGAATCGTGGGCAAGTCCAGCTCATTGCCAAGTTCGTAATACGAAATCAGGTTGCTGTAGTGCGCTTCCAGATAATCGACCAACTGCATGATGTCGGCGGCAGCGGCGGCATCCTGATCTGCCTGCGTTGCGCCTGGCCACTTCTGATTAACCACCCACCCTGTCTGTGCCTGGTTCTGGTAAGCAGGTTGCATCAGATTCAGCGTGTAGACGACTTTGCCGCCTGCTGCGCTAACAAAGCTGAAAAACTCGTCGATGCCCATATTGACGGCTGATACAGCATGGGAAGACGTTGGCGCGAATTGGTAATACTGGAGCGCGCGGCTGCTGCTGGCCAGCGCCTGGCGCCAGTTGAAATAGTTGGATGGCGTGCCGCCGGGATAGCGATATAAGGCGCCGGGAAAATCGGCGCCCAGCTTGATCGCCATCTGATCGCGCTGAGCCGCGCTGAAGGCGCCGCTGCCTTCAAAACTGGCCCAACACACGTTAAAGCCGAACAGTTCTGGCGTGGCGTTCGTGCGTAGAGGCGTATTCGCGGTCAGCATCGCGGATGGCCACGCTGTAGGGGTTGTGCCTTCGTCGATCACGGTGCCCGTCAATGGGGCGGTGCAGCTTGAGGTCGCAATGGCAAGTTCAGGAAAAGCAAGTGTAAATCCCAATGCTGGGACGGTTTTTAATAAATCACGACGACCGATCATGGTGGCAAGTCCTTTAGTTTATCCCGGAGCGCAGGGGCAACGCCCCCACGCGTTCAGTATTGGATAAACTATTAAAAACTTTGTACCGGCTGTCATTTTTTTTCAATTAAATGTCAGCAAAAACTTGATCTCGAAGATATCTGCTTACGCAAATACTTACTGAAATTTCTGGCTCGACATGGCGGTGAGGTGGATTTAAGTGGAGGCTCAGAGACAAGACGAGGCGCGGCTGGAGGGCGTGCGCGTTATTCCACCCGCACAATCCGCCCTTGCGGTTGCGCCCAACCAGCGGGTTTACCAGCATCGGCGGCGGCCTTCAGATAATCCGCCAACGCGTCGCTATCTAGCACGCCGGGGGCGAGGCGGTTGGTGCCTTCTTTGAGTACCACAAAGCCATCGCCACCTTCGGCGAGGAAGTTATTGACCGCGATGCGATAAGCGCCGTCGGGCCGCACCGGTTTGCCGTCAAATTTCATATCCAGCACACGATGGCCGACCGGTGCGCTGGCTTTCCAGCGGTAGCTGAAGCCGTTGGAGACTTGCAGAACAAACTGCGCGTTGGTGTGGCGCAGCCATTGTTGTTCCAGCAGGGTCTTCAGTTGCGCGCCGCTTAGCGTCATCACTTGCAAGGTGTTGTTGAACGGCTGGCTGGCGGTGACATCGCCCCAGCTCACTGCGTTGTCGATGGCGGGGATGTGGTCGGGCAGCGGGGCGCGCAGGCCGCCGCGGTTGGTGATGGCGATTTGCGCGCCATAGATGCGGGTGGCGGCCAGTTGGGCATCGGCGACCACATCGCCCAGCGTGGATTCACCCGAGCCTTTGTCGTTGCCGCCCGGGGTTTCCAGCGTCAGTTGCGGTACGGCCAGTTGTGCCACCGGTTGTTTGATCACCGGCTCGGTAATTTCACGCGCGCGGTCGAGGATTTTTTGCATGGCCGGGTCAGGTGCCAGGGTCGTGGCATCGACCACCAGGTTGGTGGCTTTAACGCCGACCACGCTGGCGCTGGCTTTATCGACTGACAGCGTCAAGCGCGTGGCCAGATGGCCATAGGCGTCGGCCTGGGTGACCAGCGTGTTATTCACGCGGCAGTTGTAGCCCTGGTGCGTGTGGCCACTCAGCACGGCGACCACGGCGGGGTCGAGGCGGCGGGTGATGCCGACAATATCGCCGCGCAAGGTGCTGCAATCTGCCACGGCAAAGCTGTCGGGCGTGTCGCCGCCCTGGTGGATCAGCGCAACCACGCTATTGACGCCCTGGCCTTTAAGGCGGGTGACGATGCGGTTGATTGAGTCGGCTTCGTCTTCAAAGCGCAAGCCGACCACGCCGGAGGGCACCACCACGCGCGGGGTGTCTTCCAGCACGGCGGCCACAAAGCCGATTTTTACGCCGTGAAATTCGCGGATTTCATAGGCGGGCAGCAGCGGCTTGTCAGTGCGGTCTTCAATAACGTTGGCAGCCAGCCAGGTGTATTTGGCGCCGGGGTACTTACGTGCAAATTTGCAGGCCTTTTGCGGACGATTGGAGCCGCAGCCGCCGCGCTGCATGCGTTGTAATTCATCCTTGCCCTGATCGAATTCGTGATTACCCACGCTGCTGAACGCCATGCCCATGCCGTTCATGGCATCGACCGTGGGCTCATCGCGCCACAGGGCTGACAACAGCGGGCTGGCGCCGATCAGATCGCCCACGCCGACAAACACAAAGTCAGCGTTGCGGGCGCGTTCTTGCGCCACCAGCGTGCCCAGCGCCGGAATGCCGCCCGCCATGATGGTGCGGGTCTGGCCGGGATGATCGGGGTCAGGAATCTTGAAAGGGGTGGGTTCCAGATGCCCATGCAGATCATTGATGGCCAGTACTTCGACCTCAAACGGCGGCGTGCTGGATTTGGGTTTGCTGTCACCAAACGGGTTGAGCGAACTCATCGACGGCAACGACACGCTCGGCATCGATGGCATATGCATCGAGCTGCAGCCAGACATCAGGGCTAACAGCGCCGACGTGGTGGCGTAGTAAGCAAAGCGGCGTTGCAATTGCATAAAGCGAATGATCCGGAAAGGGGCGGGCCTAAGTTAGCTGTCAGCAGTGTACTTGTGCAAGATTTCTGCGGTACTTCTACGTACAGCGTTGTATTCAAATCAGCAGCCCTTCATGCTGCAGGGCGGCACGCTTACAACAGCGGCCGGTTGTCGCTTGCAGCGCGCCGTTGGTTTGCCGGTAGAATACAGCGCCCCCTTTGTCTGTTATGGAAAACCCCTATGCCATCTGCTTCAGCAGTATCAGCAGTGCGCGCCAATCCAGTAGCCGCTTTGCTGGACAGCGCAGAAGACGTTTTCGCCACGCGCGGCCTGGAAGGCGCCACCACCGGCCTGATCGCCGAACGTGCTGGCGTGCCCAAAGCCACGCTGCATTACCATTTCCGGACCAAAGAAGTGCTGTACAAACACGTGCTGCAAGATGTGTTCCAGGAATGGCTGCAAGCGTCGGACAGTTTTAATGAGACGGACGATCCGGCCGAAGCCATTGCCGGTTATGTGCGGACCAAGATGGAACTGGCACGGCGGCGCCCCAAAGGTTCCAAGATCTGGGCCCTCGAAATGATCGCGGGTGCACCGCATTTGCGCGAAATGATGTTGCAAGAAGTCAAACCGTGGTTTCAGGCGCGCGTAGCCCGTATCGAGCAATGGGTGGCGGCCGGTCGTATTGCCCCGGTGCATGGCGAGACCCTGATGTTCATGATCTGGGCGACCACGCAGCATTACGCGGACTTTGAAACCCAGATCCGCATGGTGACCGACACCTCGCGTCTGACCAAAGCGTGGTTTGAACGCGCTACCGAAGAAGTGACTGCATTGGTGTTGCGCAGCGTGGGCCTGGAAGCCGCCGCTGTCTCTGACGCCGCCTGACGCGCCGCCCCGAGGTCACCCCTCAGCGCGAGCCGCGGTAGCGGGTTGGTTGATCCTGACCTGCCATCGCAGTCCCCCAATCTGCCGGTTGATCGCCGCCAGAGGCTGGTATCAGCGCCACATGGCTAGGCCGATGCGTGCAAGTTGCTGCCGCCCGCCGCCAATGCCACTGCCAGATGTGGATCAATAATCTGGTAACGCCCGGTACTGTCCTGGGCCAGCACGCGGTTACGGATCAGCTTTTTCAGGCTGCTCTGAATTTGCGAAGTCGAAACTTGCGCCACGCCGGTTTGCGCGGCCAGCAGGGTGCGCATTTCGCCGCTGTAAAACCCGGTTTGCCCCTGCGCTACCTGCGCCAGCAACAGCCGATCCAGTCGGCTCATTTCGTCCCACGACAACACCGAAACGCGATGCCGTTGCAGCCGCGCCAATTGCGTTTGCAAGGCCTCCGCCGGTGAGCGTTCCGGATTGAGCACCAGGTCTTCGACCAGCGCGCGAAAGTAATACGGAATGCGCTGCAAACGCTGGAATGCATCCAGCAGAATGCCCTCATCGGCCTGGCCCCAGGTAATGCCTTGATACGGGCTGCCCAGCTTGCCGAACAACGAGTCGTTTTGCCGTTTGCTCTGCGTCAGCTGTTGATATTGCTGGGCCAGATGCAGCACAAACCCGTCGCCGATATCCGGCAAGGCCAGAATGGTGCTGTGTTGTTGTAGCAGCGCGGGCAGACCTTGTTGGCCGCTTTGCGTGGTTGCGCTCATGATCAGCCGCGCCTGGCCGCTGGTGCTGGCAAATGCAGACAGGATTTCGCGCAGCAGGGCCTCGCCTTGTGGCAGCTGCAGCACCCGGTCCACGTCATCCAGCAACAACAGCGAGCGTTTTTTTTCGCCCCGCAATTGCGCCAGTTCGCCCACCAGCCGTGCGGCCAGCCCCTGGCGTGCAGTGCTGCGCTGTCCGCTAAGGCGGGCGAATTGCTGCATCAACCATTTCTCGCCGGCGGCAAAGTCCGAAATTGCTTCTTCCAGCCGGCGCTGCAGCACGCGCGGCGAGACCGATGCGCAGCTGAAATAGCGCACGCGCCAGCCGCTGTTTTCGGCCTGCGGCAGCACGTCTTGCTGCATGAATTCGGATTTGCCCATCTGGCGCGGGGCGATCACCGTAACGGCTTGCGACAGCCCGGCCTGCAAGGCGGCAAGGGGGATTTGGGCGAGATCGCTGCGGGCAAAATGCCAACTGATGGCGGCAGGCATTCAAATTTCTCGTTTATGCATGAGTGCATAATTATGCACCGAAAGAATACTAGATATAAGTCCGCATAAGCGCGGGCAGGCAAACGCGGCGCGCTACATTTTTATAAAAATAGCTGCATTAAATCAGTCAGATAAAAATATCCAGTATGTATCTGCCCGCTGCCGAAAAATTTTATGCCAGCGGCTGAATTTTCTTTGCCTTATGGGTAATTTTCCAATTTATGCGTTTTCGAGCGGCGAGGAACATGCATCCACGCCATCCACCGCAAGGAAACGCAATGCTTACCGAAATTATGCCCGCCGACAGCATCCGCTTTGCCGAAGGCTTTACCGACTGGCGTGAAGCGGTGCGCGTCTCGTGCCAGCCATTGCTGGAACGCGGCGCCATCGAAGCGACTTATATCGACGCGATTATCGAAAACGTCGAAAAAATCGGCCCGTATATCGTGATCTCACCCGATGTGGCCATTCCGCATGCCCGACCTGAGGCGGGCGCACGTGCCATCGCAATGGCACTACTTAAGACCACCACGCCGGTGCAGTTCAGCGCCGACCCCGATCACCATGCCCGCTTGCTGTTTGCCTTTTCCGCCACCGACAACCACAGCCACCAACGTGCTTTGCGCCAGCTGGCGCGCTTGATCATGGACGAGGCGCGCTTTGCCCAATTGCAAGCCGCAACCAGCGCCGCCGCCATTCTTGAACTGATCGCCTCACAACCCGAATAAAAACCCCAAGGAATACCGCAATGAAAATCCTGATCGTATGTGGCAATGGTCTTGGCAGCAGCCTGATGCTGGAAATGGCCGTCAAAGACGTGCTGAAAGAACTGAAGAGCGATGCGCAAGTAGGGCACGCCGATCTGTTTACCGCCAAGGCGGAAACGGCTGATCTGTTTCTGGGCGCCAAAGAAATCATCGACAACCTGAACGACGGCAGCCGCAAGGTGGCCTCGGTTAAAAACATCATGGACAAGGTTGAGATCAAAGCGGTGCTGGCGCCTTTCCTGAGCTAATTCGTCCGTCGTACGGCTGCTGCAAGGCGGCCCGGCCTGGCCGGTGCCGCCACCTCAAGCTTTATCGGAGTCAGACCATAATGATCAAATTCATCCTCGATATTCTTTCTGATCCAGCCATCCTGATCGGGATCTTTGCGCTGCTGGGTTTGTTGCTGCAACGGGCCAAGGTGTCCGATGTGGTGGCGGGCACCATCAAGACCATACTGGGCTTTGTGATTCTGGGCGCCGGCGCACAGATTCTGGTTGGCTCGCTTGATATCTTCCGCCAGATCTTTGACCACGCCTTTGGCCTTAAAGGCACCATCCCCAATAACGAAGCCATCGTGGCGCTGTCGATGAAGCAATTCGGCTCGCAAACCGCCTATGTGATGATCCTGGGCATGCTGGTCAACCTGCTGCTGGCGCGCTTTACGCCGCTCAAATACATTTTTCTGACTGGCCATCACACTTTGTTCATGGCGTGCTTGCTGGTGGCGGTCATGAGCGCCGGGGGCATGACCGGGCTGCCGCTGGTGTTGGTAGGCGGCGCCATGCTGGGCGCGCTGATGGTGATCATGCCGGCGTTGACGCAGCCATTTACCCGCAAGGTCACCGGTAGCGACAGCTTTGCGCTGGGCCATTTTGGTTCGTTTGGCTATATCGCCGCCGCGCTGGTGGGCAAGGTCATCGGCAAAAAAGGCCGCAGCACCGAAGACATCAAAGTGCCGGAATCGCTGCGCTTTTTGCGTGATACCTCGATCTCGATGGCGCTGACCATGGGCATCCTGTTTATCGTGGTATCGCTGGTGGCGGGGCCGACCTTTATCGAAGCCAATCTGTCGGCCGGCGTTAACTTCCTGGTGTTCTCGATCAAACAAGCGCTGGTGTTCTCGGCCGGTGTCTACATCATTCTGGCGGGCGTGCGTTTGCTGATTGCTGAAATCGTGCCCGCCTTCAAAGGCATCTCGGACAAACTCATCCCCAACGCCAAACCAGCGCTGGATTGCCCGGCCGTGTTTCCGTTTGCACCTAACGCCGTGGTGATCGGCTTTATGTCGAGCTTTGTCGGGGGCCTGGTGGCAATGTTTATTACCCCGGCGTTTGGCCTGGCGGTGATTGTGCCAGGGTTGATTCCGCACTTCTTTACCGGCGCCACGGCAGGCGTCTATGGCAATGCCACCGGTGGCCTGCGTGGCGCGGTGCTGGGCGCCTTTGTTAACGGCATCCTGATCAGCTTCTTGCCTGCCGTGTTGCTCACTTGCCTGGGTGCCATCGGCTTTGCCGGTACTACCTTTGGCGATACCGATTTCAGTGTGGTGGGCATCTTGATGTCTTTTGTGATGCGCGCGCACTGATCACTGCGCAATCCGTAGTAGCCCTTCAGAGCCGGCCTTGTGCCGGCTTTTTTTTGCCCGCTGTCTGGCGCGCCCAGGCGGGGACGGCGTCGGGCCGCCGCGCGGGGCTACAGCGCTGACTCACGTCGTCTTACTCCCGAATCGCTGGCGCGCCGATAATTTGCGCGCCACGGCGGCACTAGCATGGTCAGCGTCCAACACTGTCCGTCTATGCAACCGGAGGCCATCATGGCACAGCTCCCTCAAGCCGCACCCGAACCCCGCAGCGGCCCTGCCGCGCGTGTATTGGCCGTGCGCAAAGACGCCGCCACCAGTTTGTTGCTGGAAGACCATCTCAAGATCAAGAAGCTGTTCAAGCAGTTTGGCCAGGCCCGTTCGGCGGGCAGCACGGCACTCAAAAAGCAACTGGTGCAGCAGGTGTGTGCCGAGTTGCGCATCCACACCCGGATTGAAGAAGAGATGTTTTACCCGGCCGTGCGCCGCGCTTCGGGTGATCCCGACATGGTGTATGAAGCCGTAGTCGAGCATGCCAGCGCATCGGCCTTGATCCACCAGCTGGAAAACATGCCTGCCGATGACCCGATGTTCGACGCGCGAGTCAGCGTACTGAGCGAATACGTGTTGCATCACATCAAGCAAGAAGAAGCCGAGATGTTTCCGGCGGCGCGCAAAGCGCTGGCTGGCGAGCTGGATGGCCTGGGCCAGCAAATGGCCGCGCGCAAAACCGAGCTGATGCAAGAAGCAGGGATCGCGCTTGAACCGCATGTACATCCGCGCACGCATTAACCCGCATTCATTCCAGTAAAACCCCGCTTTAAATCAACCAAGGAGTTCGAGATGACTGCAGCCGCAACTTTGCAAGGCGTCAAAGTGGCCATATTGGTGGCCGATCTGTTTGAACAAGCCGAACTGGCCGAACCACGCAAGGCGCTGGAAGCCGCCGGCGCCCAAACGGTGGTGGTCTCGCCCAAAAGCGGCGAAGTGCACGGGCTTAACCATGTGGAACCCGGTGATACCTTCAAGGTGGATCTGAGTTTGTCTGACGCCAACGCGGCCGATTTTGACGCGCTGCTGTTGCCCGGTGGCGTGGTGAACGCCGATGCGCTGCGCACCGATCCCAAGGCTCAGGAATTTGCCCGACAGATTGATCGTAATGGCAAGCCGATTGCGGTCATCTGCCATGGCGGCTGGTTGCTGGTTTCGGCTGGCCTGGCCTCCGGGCATACGCTAACCAGCTGGCCGTCCTTGCAAGACGACATCAAGAACGCAGGCGGCACCTGGGTGGATCGCGAAGTGGTGGAAGACGGCAACTGGATTAGCAGCCGCAAACCGGACGACATCCCGGCATTCAACCGCGTGTTGCTGGAACGGCTGGCGCGTCTGCATTAAGCAAGCGGGCAGGTGACGCATCCCGTTGACCTGCCACCGCGCATAGGGTGGGTCAAGACCCACCACCCAAAGTGGCATGCCAGGCTCGCAATGTTTGATTGATGGCTTTGGCGGGTGGGTCTTGACCCATCCTATGCGGTTTCCGCGCTTTATACGCCCGCTTCGCTGATCCAGCGCGCCAGCGAGCCGTCTTTCTTCAGCGCTTCCAGCCCCTGGTTAAACGCATTCACCAGTTCGTCGTGGTTTCTGGCGTTGCGCGAGAACGCCACATACAGCGGCATGACCGAGACGGCGGGCTCCATCCACACCAGCTGGTTTTTAAGCTGCGGCAGGCTGTTGTTGAGCAAACCCTGCGCCACGCCTTTTTCGATCAGCACAAACTGCACGCGTTTGCCCGCCAGCTTGCGCAGATTGGTTTCGTCGTCGCTGGCTTCTTCGGTATGTAACCGCGCTTCTTCAAACGCTGGCGGATTGGCATAGCCGCGTACGGTGCCAATGCTGTAGCCACGCAGCTCGCTTAGCGTGGCAAACGTCACCGGATTATCGATGCGCTTGAAAAAGCCGATTTTGGTGCTGGTCAACGGGTTGGAATACTGCAGCGTGCTGGCGCGTTCGGCGGCAAACCATACCCCCGCAATGCCATCGACCGTGCCTGCCTTGGTCAAATCCAGCGCGCGTGCCCACGGCAGAAAGGTGGTTTTGACTTCGTAGCCGCTGCGGTTCATGGCGGCGGTGGCAATGCGGATCACCAGGCCCTGGCCTGGCGCGCGTTCGCTCATATAAGGCGGATATTCAGTGGTCACAAGCTGTATGCTGCGGCTGGCCGTGGCGCTGGCAGTGGCTGCCATGGTGCAGGGCGTGACAGCGCCCAGCACGGCAAGCAGCACCGCTGCCCGCGCGCGGCCACGGCTTGGCGTGCGGGTTAAAAGGCCAGTAGAAACGGGCTTGCGCATCGGTCTTCTCCCTGTTGCACGGCGTGACCGTATTGTCCGGCTTAATCATATGGCATAAAAAACCGGTTGCGCGCAATTCAGGTGGCGGGTGTGGCGCCTGCGCCCAAAGCGCCGTCTGCAGTCCGACCGGCGCGGGCAATCCGCGATGCATAAATTGCCTTAACGCGGGATAATCGCGGCTGCCCCCGCGCTTTAAGGACTATGAATGGCTATCACGATCAAGACGCCCGAGCAGATTGCCGCCATGCGCGTCGCCGGCCAGATGGCGGCCGAAGTGCTCGAGATGATCTCGGAATACGTGCAACCGGGAGTGTCGACTGAAGAACTCGACCGCCGTTGTTTTGAATACATCACCAAAACCCAGAAAGCCACGCCCGCCAATGTGGGCTACCACGGCTTTCCTAAAACCCTGTGCACCTCGATCAATAGCGTGGTTTGCCATGGCATACCCAGCCCGCGTGAAATCTTGCGCGATGGCGATATTGTTAATATCGACGTCACCGTCATCAAGAATGGCTGGCATGGCGATACCAGCCGCATGTTCTACGCCGGTACGCCGTCGCCCGAGGCGCAGCGTCTGAGCGACGTCACCTTTGAAGCGATGATGGCGGGTATCAACGCCGTCAAAGCGGGCGCCACGCTCGGTGATGTCGGTTATGCCATCCAGACCCTGGCCGAAGCTGCGGGCTATTCGGTGGTGCGGGATTATTGCGGGCACGGCATCGGCCGCGTGTATCACGAAGAACCGCAGGTGCTGCATTACGGCCGTCCCGGCGCCGGTTTGCGCTTGCGCGCCGGCATGACGTTTACGGTCGAGCCGATGATCAACGCCGGCGGTGCCAGCGTGCGCGGCTTGCCGGATGGCTGGACCGTGGTGACGCGCGACGGCTCGCTGAGCGCGCAATGGGAACACATGATTGCCGTCACTGAAGACGGCTTTGAAATTTTGACCCCCTGGCCGTCCGCGGCCTGATATCGAGTATCAAGTTGAACGCTAAAACCGCATTTTCCTCGTTGCCGCTCGACGCGGCCCAGCTCTCCAATCTGGAAAGCCTGGAATACCACGAGATGACGCCGATCCAGGCCAAAGCCCTGCCGCTGATCCTGGAGCGCAAGGATGTGATCGCGCAGGCCAAAACCGGTAGCGGCAAGACCGCCGCGTTTGGCCTGGGCATTTTGCATAATCTGAACCCGAAGCTGTTTGCCATCCAGGCCATGGTGCTGTGCCCGACGCGCGAACTGGCCGATCAGGTGGCCAAATCGCTGCGCCAGCTGGCGCGGCATATGGACAACATCAAGATCATCACGCTGTGTGGTGGCACGCCGATGGGGCCGCAGATTGGTTCGCTGGAGCATGGCGCACACATTATTGTCGGCACGCCGGGCCGTCTGCATGACCATCTGTACCGCGAAACGCTGGACTTGCGCCGTCTGAATACGCTGGTGCTGGATGAAGCCGATCGCATGATCGATATGGGCTTTTACGATGAAGTGATCAATATCGTGCAGCAGTGCCCGGAACGGCGGCAGACGCTGCTGTTCTCGGCCACCTATACCGAAGACGTGCGCAAGCAAAGCGCGGCGTTTTTGCGCAATCCGGTCGAAGTTAAAGTTGAAGCGCAGCACGACAACAGCCGCATCGAACAACGTTTTTACGAAGTCGAGCACACCGCACGCAACGCGGCCGCGGCGCAGCTGATCAAGCATTTCCGGCCGGAATCAACGTTGGCCTTCTGCAATACCAAAATTCATTGCCGCGAACTGGCTGAGCAATTACGCGATGCCGGGCTGTCGGCCGAAGCGCTGTATGGCGATATGGAACAGCGCGATCGTGACGAGATTCTGGTGCGCTTTGCCAACCGCAGCATTTCGGTGCTGGTTGCGACCGACGTCGCGGCACGCGGGCTGGATATCGCATCGCTGGATATGGTGCTGAACGTTGATGTGTCGAAAGACAGCGAAATCCACGTGCACCGCATCGGCCGCACCGGTCGCGGCAGCGCGCGGGGCCTGGCGGTTACGCTGGCGGCGCCGAACGAGCAGAAGTGGGTCAAGCTGATCGAGGATTATCAGCACGGTTTGAAGGCGCAATGGTTCAAGCTGAGCGAAGCCACCATCGCCAACGACGGCCCGCTGTTACCGCCGATGTCCACGCTGGTGATTGCCGCTGGCCGCAAAGACAAAATCCGCCCCGGCGATATTCTGGGGGCGCTGACCGGGGATGCGGGCTTCAAGGGCGAGCAGGTGGGCAAGATCAATGTGTTTGATTTTTCCACCTACGTCGCCGTGGACCGCCGTATCGCGCATCAAGCCGAAACCCGCCTGGCCAATACCAATATCAAAGGCCGTAAATACAAATTGCGGCTGATCTGAGCCGCGCGCCGCGCATAGGGTGGGTCTGGACCCACCAATCAAAGCCGCTGCTCAATGCTGCGGTCGTGGCAGACGGCTTTGGACGGTGGGTCTAGACCCACCCTATGCGGCGCCGCTGGCATCAAGCGGGCAGTCCCGTTTACTTCCGTCCAAGGGCTTACAGATTTGCGCTGCGGGCCAGTGCTTCGTGCAGCGCCAGATTCAGTTTTTCTTCGCTGAATGGTTTGGCCAGCACGTTGATGCGGGCTTTCAGCGCGCGCTGCAGTTCTTCGGCGTAGCCCGTCATCAGCAGCACGGGCAGATGCGGCCATGCCACTTTGATGGCTTCGGCCAGATCGATGCCGTTGATTTCGCCGGGCATATGAATATCCGACAGCACCACATCCAGCAGCGCATCGCGTTGCAGCGCTTCCAATGCCTCGGCGGCGCTGGCTACGCGGCTGACCACGTGGCCATCGGTATCCAGCATGGCGGCGATGCCGGCGGCGACTTCATCGTTATCTTCCACCAGCAAGATCCGCAGCGGGATCGAACTGCGGGTGGCCTGGGCGCGCAGCTCACTGGCCTTGACCGCTTCGGGCTGGGCGCGCGGCAGATAGAGATTAACGCTGGTGCCGCCGTTGAGCTTGCTTTCCACATTAACCAGGCCGCCAGATTGTTCGCAGAAAGCAAACACTTGCGCCAGGCCCAGGCCGGTGCCCTGGCCTTCCGCCTTGGTGGTAAACAACGGTTCAAACACGCGTTCGCGCACCGATTCCGGCATGCCGGGGCCGTTATCCGCCAGCGTCAGGCGCACAAATTCGCCGGAGCGCCCGGGGCCGCCGGCCGGCAGCACGATGTTTTCGGCCCACACGGTAAACACGCCACCATAAGGCATGGCATCCCGCGCATTGACTGCGATATTGATCAGCGCCACTTGCAGCTCGCTCGGGTCAACTTTAACCGGCCACACGCTGTCGTCCAGCGCAATGCGCAGCTCGACTTTTTCGCTTAGCGCCGAGCGCAGCAGTTGTTCGGCCAGTTGAATCTGGCGCGGCAACACCACGATTTCGGCCTGCAAGGGAAAGCGGCGGCTAACTGTCAGCAACTGGCGCGTCAGCGATTCGCCCGTTTGCAGTGCGCGTTCGATCGCGTCGATATAGCGGTTTTCTTCGGTCAGATGGCGACGGCGCAGAATTTGCACATTGGCCGACACCACCATCAGCAGATTATTAAAATCGTGCGACACGCTGCCCATCAGCTTGCCGAGGGCTTCCATCTTGCGCGATTCGCGCCAGGCCGCTTCCATGGCGTGGCGCGCGGTGGCCTCGGTCAGCCAGCGTTGCCAGGCATCTTCTTCGCGCGAGAGCTGGCGCAAGGAATAGACAATGACGGCCCACAAGGCGGCGCAGGGCAGGATGAAGATCAGGCTGAAGCCCGCCATCTGCCTTAGCCAGGCCACGTATAGATCATGCTCGGGGTAGGCCGAGATCACATAGCCGCCGTGCGCTTCCACGCGGCGATAGGCAAAGAATTTCCATTTGCCATCCAGCGCAGAGCGCGCTTCGAGCGTGCCAGCCTGCGGCGCGTTTTGATAAGCAGTGGCAAATTGCAGCGATGAGTTAAAGCGCATGCCCACGCGATCGCTGTGCGGATAGATGGCCAGCAGGGTGCCGTCGCTGCGGGTCAGGGCGATGGATTGGCCGGGCAGGTCGCCGGCAAGTTCGGCGTAGAACTTCTGAAAATAATCCGGGCTGAGCGAAATCAGCACCATGCCCGCAAAGCGGCCGTCACTTTTGCGCCAGGCCACGCTGTCGTTAAAAATGGGTTTGGGTGTGGCGCGCGCGATCATCACATCCGACAAACGCCCGCCCACGCCGGCGCGGACATCCTGAAAATCCTTGCGGTCGGCAATATTGAGCGGCTTGACCGGATAAACCCGGCTGCTGACCAGCACCGTGCCTTGAGAATCGATGACGCCGATGGCAAACACTTGCGGCAGATTGGCCGCCATCGGGGCCAGCCGCGCATGCAGTTCGGCTTCGTCGGCTTTGACTTGCGCCTCGCTGCGATCGCCCAGCACTTCGGTCACGCGGTCGGTCAGGGCGGTGTCGAGATCAAAGACTTTATTGGCTTGTTCGGCGGCAACGCCGGTGGCGCGGACCAGGGTGGCTTTGACTTCAGCCTTGCGGTCTTCCAGCGCGCGGTGCGCCACAAAGATAAACAGCAGCAGCGGCAAGATGACGGCAGCCGCCAGCGTTGCCTTGAGCATGCGCCGCAGCAGTTCAAAATTGCGAGGAGGAAGTGCCCGCAGCGGGGTGATTTCCGCCGAGGAGTCGTGCACGCGCGTCATGCTGCGGGAAGGCCTTTTCAGTTCTTGCGATAGACAGCGTCAGAGGCGCCAATTATGCCGGGTCCGACCGGTCGGTTTCTACCGGCAACGCCTTGTGTACAAAATAAACGTGAGCCAATAAAAACCCCGCCGAGGGCGGGGTGGGATGCAGCGCAGCGGCCAGTCTGGCTGGCGGGCGCTTAAAAATCGTAAGTCGAGCCGGCGTTGCGCGCTTCGACCAGATCTTCCAGTTGGCGACGGCGTAAAGTCTTTTGCCGGTTGGCGTTGGAAATCATCTCTTCGGTGGGACCACGACGGCGGGCCGGAGCCGGGCGCGTGGTCATCTGGGCCACTTCTTTTTCAAGCGTTTCGTCTGCGTTCATTGACATCTACCCCTTCCTGGAAACGTTACGCGGGTTAACAAGGTGTACAGCGGGTTGTTGTTAAGTCTTGCCTGAAACGTAATCACAAACCGCAAGAATACCACCATCTGTACAGAAATTTCTGATATTTCCTTGTAACCCTCGAAAAAGCCAACGCGGCCCAGCCGGGCCGCGTTGCTTGCACTGCAGTAGGGCTTACTGCGCTTTGGCGGTGCGGATTTTGCCCCCTTGCTGGATCGGGTCGGTGTAGCCATCGGTCAGCGTTTTCATAAACGCCACCACATCACGAATCTCGGCATCGGTCATCGGCGGCTTGTCACCGCGTTTGTGGTTGAACGGCGCTTCCATATTGATATTGGCGTCATATTGGCGCGGCAAATCATCGTATTTGATGACCTTGCCGTGACTGTCTTTGGCATACCACTTGCCGGGGTTGGTTTCGCGTTCGTTATAGAAATGCACCACTTTTTCCAGATCATTGAATGCACCGTTATGGAAAAACACTTTGCGCGTGGCCACGTTGCGTAAAGACGGGGTGCGGAACAAACCGCAGAATTCATTACGCCCTTTAAGATCAGTACGGTCCGGGCCGCATGCGCCCATATCGTAGAACTTGCTGTTCTGGTTGATGGCGAGCTTCATATTGCGTGGCACGCCGATGGCCAGCAATCCGAAATCACTGAAGTTGGGGAAGATGCCTTCGGGCGTCACAGCGCTGATATGGCAGCTGGCGCAATTGCCTTTTTCTTCGTCGTTGAAGACTTCCAGACCATGCAGTTCTTGCTTGGTCAAGGTGGTCTGGTGGCGCAGGTAGGCGTCATATTTGCTGCTGTAGGGATAAAACTCAGCCGGCGTGTCTTGATAGTTTTCCAGTGCCAGCGTGCTCCACTTGAACAGCTGTTCCGGATTATTGAAAATCTCGTCGCCCAGCATTTTGCGCAGTTGCGCGGCGTAGGGGGCTTTCTGCAATTTAGCGGCCACGTCAGCGGGGGATGCGTTCGCCATCTCATTCACCGCCAGCAGCGGAATTCGCGCCTGCTCGTGCACATTGCGCGCCCGGCCGTCCCAGTTATGCCCGCCGGTGGGGCCGGCATCGACGCTGTCATCGCCATCATCATCAAAGAAGTGTTCAGTAAACGCCGGCACGGTTTGCAGATAACGCAAGGACGGCACCGCGCGCGTGCCTTCCAGCTTGCCGTCGCGGCCGCCCAGTTGCACTTGCAGATTATTGGGCGGACCAAATGCGTGGTCCGGGCTGTGACAGGTGGCGCATGCCATCTTGCCCGAGGCCGACAGCGACGGATCAAAGAACATCAGTTTGCCGATGGCGGCCAGGTCTTTGTAGCCGGGCTGATTCTTGATCGGGGCGTAATCAGAACTCTTCCATGCCGGTTCTTTTTTGCTGACCGGCGCACTGGCCACGGTGGCAGCCAGGCTGTCCTTGCCGCCATATAAAGCACCCAGTGCCAGCAGGGCAGCGCAACTGAAGACGGGAAAAAAGAGCCGGGATTGGGACTTGCTCAGACGGGGCATCGCGGTGGCCTACTTATCAAGAATTATTCTCAAGGCCCGCAGTCTAGGTTTGACACATTACCGACATATGACAAGTTGGCGTAACGCTGACACGTCAGCGACAAAGAAATTGCTCCACGCAACATTTCGCTAACATCGCTGAAACATTGCAATACACATAATGCGCGCACTTCTAACAAGGAGATGTACAAAACATGAAGCGCGCACTTGTCTTTCTGCCCATGGCTGCGGCCATCGCGGGCGCTCTGGTGGCCTGTGGTGAGGGCAACGATGGCGGTACGCCTACGCCCGTGACCAACGGTGTTGTTACCGGCAGCTACTTCCAGAACGCTACGGTTTGTCTTGATGCCAACAATAACGGCGTCTGTGACAGTAATGAAGTTTCCACCAAAACCGATACCTCCGGCGCCTTCAAGCTGGTAGGCACCGGCGCCCTGGTCGCGGTGATCGACACCAGTGCCACCCGTTACGATCCGGACACCAAAGCCAGCACGCCAGTAAGCAGCAAACTGGTGTTCCGCGCCCCGAGCGGCGCCAGCGTGGTCAGCGCATTGACCACCGAAGTGGTAGCGCTGGCCGCAACCAATGGCGGCGATGTAAGCGCTGCGCAAACCACGCTGGCTAACCGCCTGGGCGTGACCGCGGCGCAAGTGATGGAAGATCACAACAAAGAACTCGACGCCAACGTCAAAGCCATCCTCAAGGCCGAGAGCGATCAGGGCATTACGCGCATTGCCACCGCCGTGGCTGCGGGCGGCGATGTGAGCAAGGCGCTGACCAACGCGCTGGCACTCGACCAGATCCAGAACGTGGTGGTGATCTACGCCGAAAACCGCGGCTTCGATAACCTGTATGGCCTGTTCCCGGGCGCTAACGGCATTCCCGGCAAAAACGCGACCGCCACCGGTAGCGTCGCCGCGCAAACCGACTATGACGACAGCGTGCTGCCGAACCTGCCCAAGACCTGGGGCGGCCTGACCGCCGCAGGCCAGAAGGTGACCATCAGTGAATCGATGACGGCCAGTTTCCCCAATGGCATGTTCCAGATTGATGATCCCAAAGGGCTGCTGAGCACCGGCGTGGTGGTTGATCAATCGGTGCTGACGCGCGATCTGGTGCACCGCTTTTATAACAACCAGATGCAGATCAACGGCGGCAAGAACGACAAGTACGCGGCCTATTCGGATGCCGGTGGCCTGAGCATGGGCTACTTTGATGGCAGCAAGATGCAGATGTGGAAGGTGGCACAGAACTACGTGCTGGCCGACAACCTGTATCAAGGTGCTTTTGGCGGTTCGTTCCTGAACCACCAATACCTGATCTGCGCCTGCGCGCCGACCTACCCGAACGCTGAAGACGCCAGCAGCCCGGCCAAAAACTCGATCGCGGCAATTGATGTGGATGCCAATGGCAACTTTGTACGCCTGACTCCGGGTGCCACCGCCTCGACCAGCGCGCTGAACGGCGCCCCGGTGTACAAGCGCGACAGCACGATTACGCCGAAGGACGCGTCGGGCATGTACTACGCCGTCAATACGATGCAGCCGCCGTATCAGCCGTCTGGCCTGGCCCCGGTTTCGACCGACAGCACCCGGTTGTATGCCGATGCGACGCAAGCAACCTACTTGCCGCCGCAAACCCAGACCAATATCGGCGATCTGCTGAACGCCAAAAAAGTCAGCTGGGCGTGGTATGGCGGCGCATGGAAAGACACTCTGGCGCAAGGCGTGGCGGGCCGCGTGTTTGGCAGCCCGATCCCCAACTTCCAGTTCCACCATCAGCCGTTTAACTATTACGCCGAGTTTGATCCGGTGACGCACGCTGCTGACCGCGCTGCCCACCTGAAAGACTTCGACACCGACATGCTGGCGGACATCAAAAACGGCACGCTGCCCGCCGTGGCGTTCTACAAGCCGCAGGGCAACCTGAACCAGCACAACGGCTACGCCAACGTCACTGACGGCGATGCGCACATTGCTGATCTGATTGCCAAGCTGCAAGCCAGCCCGCAATGGAAGCACATGCTGATCATCGTGACTTACGACGAAAACGGCGGCTTCTACGACCACGCCAAAGTGCCGAAGGCTGACCGTTGGGGTCCGGGTACCCGTATTCCGGCCATCATCGTGTCGCCCTACGCCAAAAAAGGCACCGTGGACCACACGCAATACGACACTGCCTCCATCCTGCGCTTTATCACCCACCGTTACTCGCTGCCGGTGCTGCCGGGCCTGACCCAGCGGGATAGCGCGCTGGTGGCTAATGGCAGCCAGCCTATGGGCGACTTTACGGCCGCGCTGGATTTCACCCAGACCGTGCAATAAAGCCTGAGTCAAAACACGTAGTGAACACCCCGGAAGGCGTTAGCCGACCGGGGTTTTTTATTGCGGCCCGGCGCGCATCAATTGGCCGACATGGTCGGCGGCAACCAGAATTCGATCACGCCCGGGCGCGGCGACAGCACCGCAGGTAATTGCCGTGACACCGCCCCCGGATAGGCCGCCGCCAGCGCATCGGCACAGGCGGCATCGCTGGGCGCATACAAGAAGGTCGGCACGCTCCAGCGTTGCGGTGGCAGCGTGTCTTGCTTGAGCGCGGTGGTGGTGACGTTCTCGATGCCTGGGGTCCGGATGCCGGAGCCCGCCAGCCGGTTGATAAAGCGCAACGCCTTGCTGCGTTCGCTCTCGGCATAAATCTGCACAAACAAACGGATGGGCCGTAGCGACAGATTGCACGACACCACCACGCGGTCAAACGGCGCCGGTGCCGCCGTGGGGAGAGGCGTGGGCTGCGGTTGGATGACCACCACCGATTGCGACGCGCTTGTGGGCGCTGGCGTGGTCCTGCTGGCACTAGGGGCCGGCGCGGGCAGGGGCAACACCGCATCCGGCGCCACGCTGGCGACGTCTACCCGCTCGGTCAGCATCATGTGCAGCAGTTGGCTTAGCCATGCCTGTGCCCCGCCTATCCACGGCAGATTGCCCAGATCAAACGAGGCAGGCCGCGCAGTCTGATCGCCGCCGGTCACGCCGTACCAGTACTGGTGCCAGACCTCGCCCGGTTGCGCCCGGCCCGGCAGCGCCTTGAGCGTGGTGCAGCGGTCGTCTTGTGCGTGCTTGCTGCAAAACGCCGAGATGGCTTTTTCGATACTTTTAAGCGCCGCATCGGTGGCATCGCTGCGGCCAAAATCCTGCTGCATTTCACGCAGACGCGTAATGCGCACATTGATCGCCAGCGCGTCATCACAGGCACTGGCGCTGCATTTGTTCAGATCGCTTTGCACCTGGTCGTACAGCTTGAAGAAGTCCGCTGCCGCCTTGCTGTTGTCGGCATGTTGCTGATCCACGCCGTGCCACAAGGCCGCCAGCAACGACAAGCTGGCGGTGGCGCCCACGGTCCAGCGCAGCGCGGGCGTGGCGCGCTGGCGGCGGGCGAGGGCGGGGTCAACGCTGTCGGCGGCCGGGGCGCGCGCGGTTTCAACTTGCTGGATCGAGGTCTCGGCCGCCCAGCGCGGCAACTGCCAGATCAGTTCAGGCGTGATGGTCTGGCCCAGTATGCGGCCCAGGCAGTGATAGCTTTCCCACTGCGCCTCATCAAAGAACTGATCGTTAGTGCTTTGCTGCGGAAAATCCGGATTGCTGTCGGCGTAACCGATCAAATCAAAGTCCGGGTGCGGCGCGCGGCGCGGCTTGACCACCAGCAGCGCGCCTATGCGCGGCAACTCGCCATTGCGCTTGCAATAGCGGATGCGACCCAGCAAAAAATGTTCGGGTCCGGCTTCTTTGGTCAGCGTGCTGACGGTACCCACACTGGCCATAAATGCGTCGTGGTCGGGCCAGCGCTGCCGCAAGGCATCGGGGGCGAGGAATTCAATTTCCACGCCGTAATCAATACGGGCCTTGCGGATCAGGTTTTCCAGATCTTCAAACAAATACTCCGGATCAATACCGCAATCGGCCAGGATAATCACCGCCGGCCGCCGCTTGAGCAGGCTATAGACGCCGGTATTGTCAAAATGCCCGCCATCTGACAAATACCAGTGCGGGTCATTCAGGCCCGGAAAGCGCGCCAGGCATTCACCGCAAATGGCCCAGTATTTGGCAAAGCGGTGTTGCCAGCGCCGGGCGCGGCTGCGGTGGTCGGCATCCATCGCGGCATTCGGCGCGCGCAGGCGCGGTGACCAATAGCCCAGGCGCAATGCCGACAAAAAGAACAACGCGCTCAAACCACTGCGCGTGCGCGATCCCATGCCAGAACCTATGGCCGCGCCGGAAATCACCGTCCATTGCGCCAGCGTGGTGGCGGGCGGCAAGGCCGCAGCATCGGGAAACCGCGTGCCGGTTTCCACGCCCAGCCCGCTGACCGCCATGGCGATGCCTTTGCGGTCTGCGTTATAGCTGTCGGTGCGGTCGTCCACAGTTTGATTGATGCAACAGTTGATCAGATGAATCGGGCCGCCATGTTTATGCGGAGCGTACTGGCTCATCGGCGGATCGTCTCCGTCGACGAATTCGGAGATATTGCAAATCTGATCGGCAATGGTCGATGACACCGGGTCCAGCGGCGAGCCGGCGCGAAAGCGGCCGCCGACCCCGATATTGCCCAGCGAGATATACGCCCGCGCCATGCGCAAACGATAGAAGTAATGCAGCGAGGCCAGATTGGCATGTTCCAGATCGCGCCCGGTCAGGAGCATATAAATCAGCAACGGCACCAGTAGCACCAGCCAGCGCAGCAAGCCTTGCCATAAGGGGGGATCGGCTTGGGCCGGCAGCGTCCACGAAAAAAACAAAAAGAACTGCAGCGCCACTGACCAGAGCAACAAGATAAACAGCAACAGCGCAATGCCGACGTAATGTGCAATGCGCTCGAGCGGGATCGAAGCGCGGGTTTTGGCTTCGAGTGCTTGCTGGAATACCCGCACCGCCAGCAAAACGATGCTGCTGGTTGACGCACCGGTCAGCAATGACCAGCCGTGTTCGCTATTGGCCAGGCGAAATGCCAATTGCCAGCTGAGGGCATCCAGCCCACATGCCGCCAATAACAATCCGGCACCGTACAGGGCCCGGGTCAATCCCGCAGTGGCCCATTGTCGCAAGCCCGCGGGTGGCATCTGTTTGACGCGCAAATGGCAACTGGCCCAGGCCGCACTGAGCAAGCCCGATAACACGGCCAACAACACCAGACTGGTGAACACGCTGGGGCTGATCTGATAAACATCCATCGAACACGGAAACACCGCCGCCTGCGCGGCATCGCGGGCGCATTCGGCGGCATCGCCCAGCCCGTCCAGCACGGTGCCGCTGAGCGCGCCCACAAAGCATAAAACCAGCGCCGCCAGCGCCAGGGTCTGACGCGGGGTGCTGGTTTCGCTCTGGGAAAACCAGAACACGCCGATATGTTTGGCGAGGTAATACAACGCAATCGGCCACAGTAAAAACCAGCACGACGGCAGGGTGACATTGTGCAAGGTCAGCCATGGGGTGCGCGGGCTGATCTGCAGCAGGTTTTCCAGTGCGTGGGGCAGGGTGACGATGCCGGCCAACAGCAGCATCAACAAGGCGACTTCAAATTGCGTAGCGATAAAACCGCGCAAGCCGGTGGCAAAAAACAAAGCCTGATCGCGCGCGCCGCCCGGCATCAGATAACGGCCGTTGCTACGCAGCCACCACAGCAAGGTCGAGTCGTCGCGGCGCATGCCGGATTGCACTTCTTCGGCGTTGGACGTTTCGATATCGCCCGCTTGTGCGGCATGCACGCGCAAGCCAAACAAACGCCCGAACGCCGCGCCGATATAGCCGCCGCCCGAGACGGTGGACAAATAATCCACGTGTTCCAGCACGCGGTTTTTGGCCAGCGCGCGCAATAAACCAAAGCAGAACGTCGCGCTACGGATTCCGCCACCGGATAAGGCAACGCCCACCACCGGCCGCTGCTGATCCGCCACCCCGGCATGACGTCGCCGTTCGGCAATGACTTCATGTTCGAATTCCAGACCGGACGGCTCGGGATGTTCCATGCGCAGCGCTCCCACAAGACGGGATGGTGACGGGGGCGAGCGAGGGCGGCCGGTCTGCGGAGCAATTGCCGGATATGGCAGGAGTATATGTGGGGCAAGGCGGCTTGCAACCGACGACGTTTGAACGGACACGATGCCCGGCACAGCCGACGCAGGCGGCCCCGCCTGGGTTGCGCCGCATTTTGTTTATGCGCAGAAATCAGCGACGATAACGGCTGTCGCAACGCCCGCCTTCAACCCCTTTTTTAAAAGCCACGCCATGCTGCAGTTTTGCCCCGTTAGCGCCGCCGATGCCCCGGCACTGGCCGATTTGCGTGCCGCCGCCATGCGTCCCAGTCTTGAACGGGTCGGCCGCTTTGATCTGGCCCGTGCCCGCGCCCGTTTGCTCGATGGTTTTGACGCGGCGCGCACCACGGCCGTTGATTACGCGGGCCGACGCGTTGGCTTCTTTGTGCTGGATGCGCCGCTGGCTGATGGCAGCGTCTATATCCGCCATCTTTATCTCAGCCCGGAGGCATCGGGCCAGGGCATCGGTAGCCAGGTCATGCAGCATTTGTGCGCGGCAGCCGATGCGGGCGGCTATGCCTTGACGCTGGGCGCCTTGTTGGAAAGTGCGGCCAACCGCTTTTACCAACGCCACGGTTTTGTTGAAACGCATCGCGATACCTTCGATATCTATTACCGGCGCCCGCCTCACGTCGGTTGAATTGCGGTGCTGCCGCCGCTTATGTCTGCCTGTATCCATCGTTACCGCTGCGCGCGACGGTTTTGCGCGACTGCGGGTATGATCTTGCGGTCAATCGCTTGCCTGTCTCCTTCCGATGAAATTAAAAAATTCCAAAGTGCGCTGGCTGCTCGGCGCGCTCGTAGTGGTGGTGCTCGCGCTGTTCGCCAGGCATTTTTTCTTTAAACCCGCGCCGCCGCAGTACCTGAGCACGCCGGTCACCCGCATGGATCTGGAAGACACCGTGCTGGCCAGCGGCACCATCAAGCCGGTGAAACAGGTCAGTGTGGGCGCGCAGGTAAATGGTCAGCTCAAGTCGCTCAAGGTGGCGCTCGGCGACCGCGTCAAAAAAGGTCAGTTGCTGGCCGAAATCGACCCGGTGCTGCAAGAAAACGATCTGCGCAAAGCCGAGGCCGCGCTGGCCAATGTGCAAGCGCAAAAGGCGTCCAAGCAGGCCTTGCTGGCGCAATACCAACTGACCTTGACCCGCCAGCAAACCATGTTCGGCCAGGACGCCAGCGCCAAAGCCGATCTGGAATCTGCGCAAGCGCAAGTGGATTCGACCAAAGCGGACCTGGCGTCACTGGATGCGCAAATCCGCGAATCGGCCGTCGAAGTCGATACCGCCAAAGCCAACCTCGGTTACACCCGCATCACGGCGCCCATGGATGGCGAAATCATTTCCATCGTCACGCAAGAAGGCCAGACCGTGGTGTCGGCCCAAAGCGCGCCGACCATACTGATCATGGCCAATCTGGACACCATGACCATCAAAGCCCAGGTCTCCGAAGCCGATGTGGTACGGGTGAAAGCGGGTCAGCCGGTGTATTTCACCATCCTCGGCGCGGCGGACAAGAAGTTCTCCAGCACCTTGCGCGCGGTTGAACCGGCGCCGGAAAGCATCAGCACCGAAAGCTCGACCACCACCACGACCAGCACCAGCACCACCACGGCGGTGTACTACAACGGCCTGTTTGATGTGCCCAACCCCGGCCATGTGCTCAAGACCGATATGACGGCGCAGGTCTCCATCGTGCAGGGCGCAGTCAAGCAGGTGCTGGCGGTGCCGGTCACGGCGCTGGGGCAGAAGGCGGCAGATGGTTCGTACACCGTGCGCGTGGTGGGGCCGGATGGTCATGCGCAGCCGCGCAAGATCACCACGGGCCTGAACAACAACGTCAATGTGCAAGTGCTGAGCGGCCTGGCATTGGGCGACAAGGTGGTGGTGGGCGATTCCACCCAGGTGAAGCCGGCCAGTGAAGAAGATCAACATCGCGGCCCGCCGCCGGGGCATTGAGCATGAGCCAGGCACCCAAGCCCTTATTACAGCTGTCCGGGCTGGAGCGGCGTTTTCCGGCAGGCGAAGAAGAAGTTCGCGTGCTCAAAGACGTCAATCTGACCATCCACGCTGGCGAGATGGTGGCGATCGTCGGCCAGTCCGGTTCGGGCAAATCCACGCTGATGAACATCCTCGGCTGCCTGGACCGGCCCTCCAGCGGCAGCTACAAAGTGGACGGCCGGGAAACCCGCGAGCTGGAAGGCGACGAGCTGGCCACGCTGCGGCGCGAATATTTTGGTTTTATCTTTCAGCGTTATCACTTGCTGCCGCATTTGAGCGCGGAAGAAAACGTCGAAATCCCCGCGGTCTATGCCGGGGCCGACAAGCAGCAACGGCGCGCGCGCGCGCGGTCTTTGCTGGGCCGACTGGGTCTGGATAATCGCACCTTGCATCGGCCCAGCCAGTTGTCGGGCGGCCAGCAACAGCGGGTGAGTATCGCGCGTGCCTTGATGAACGGCGGTGACGTGATTCTGGCGGATGAGCCGACCGGGGCGCTGGATAGCCACAGCGGCGAAGAAGTCATGAACATCCTGCGCGAGCTGCATCAGCGCGGCCATACCGTCATCATCGTCACGCACGATATGCAGGTGGCCAGCAATGCCCAGCGCATTATTGAACTGCATGACGGCGCGGTCATATCGGATCGGCCCAACGGGGTGCAAACGCCGGACCAGACCACCTTGCTGGATGCCAAACCCAGTGCCATGCAGGCCTTGTGGCAAGCCGCCTGGGGCCGCTTTGGCGAGGCCTTCAAGATGGCGTGGATTGCCATGGCATCGCACCGCATGCGCACTTTGCTGACCATGCTTGGCATCATCATCGGCATTACTTCGGTGGTGTCGATTGTGGCGCTGGGGCAGGGCGCACGGCAGAAGGTCATCAATGACATCAGCTCCATCGGCACCAACACTATCGATATCGTGCCCGGCAACGGCTGGGGCGACGACCGCGCCAGCACCATCCACACCCTGGGCGTGAATGATTTGAGCGTGCTGCAACAGCAGTTCTATATCGATAGCGCCACGCCCGGCGTCAGCGGCAGCGTGATTTTGCGCTATGGCAACGTCAAGGCTTCGGCCTCGGTCAGCGGCGTGGGCGAACAGTATTTCCGCGTGCGGGATATCGAGATGGCGGAGGGCCAGGCGTTCTCGACGGCCGATGTGCATCGTCAGGCGCAGAGCGTGGTGATCGACGACAACACGCGCAACAAGCTGTTCAAGACCTGGGAACAACCGGTAGGCAAAGTGATTTTTCTTGGCGGCATGCCCGCCACGGTGGTGGCCGTGGCCAAGAAAAAAGAAAGCGCCTTTGGCAATAACACCAGCCTGGAAGTCTATCTGCCCTACACCACGGCGATGGGGCGTTTGCTGGGCCAGACCTACTTCAACAGCATTACGGTGCGAGTGCGTGACGGCATGCCCAACGATATTGCCGAAGCCAGCCTCACCCGGCTGCTGACGCTGCGCCATGGCACCAAGGATTTCTACACCAACAGCAGCGACAGCATTCTTAAAACCGTGGAGAAAACCACAGCCACGCTGACTTTGCTGATCTCGGCCATCGCGGTCATTTCGCTGGTGGTGGGCGGCATCGGGGTGATGAATATCATGCTGGTGTCGGTAACCGAGCGCACCCATGAAATCGGCATCCGCATGGCGGTGGGCGCGCGGCAGAACGACATCATGCAGCAGTTTCTGATCGAGGCCGTGCTGGTGTGTCTGATCGGCGGCATGATCGGCGTGGTGCTGTCATTTGGCATCGGCGTGGTGTTTTCGATGTTTGTGAAATCCATGTCGATGCAGTTTTCGATCTTTTCGATTGTGGCGGCGTGCGTGTGCTCCACCTTGATCGGCGTGATCTTCGGCTATCTGCCCGCGCGCAATGCGGCACGGCTTGATCCGATCCAGGCGCTGGCGCGTGAATAAACGGCGGCCGCTCGACATGCGTTATTTATCAGGTTGTCGTGTTATGAAAACTTCGTTTCTTGCGCTGGCGCTGGTGGCCGGCGGCGTATTGAGCGGCTGCGGTAGCGCGCTGCAAACGCAATATCACACGCCCGCAGCCAGCATGCCGGCGCAGTGGTCGGGCGCGGTCGATGCGGTCAGTCCCAACCGCAGCGCGTGGTGGCACGCGTTTAATGATCCGCAACTGGACGCGCTGATCGAACGGGCGCTGGCCAGCAATAACGATCTGGCCGTTGCTGGCTGGAAAGTGCGGCAGGCGCGGCTGCAGGCTGGTTTGACCGATACCAATCTGACGCCCACGGTCACCGTCGGCGCCAACGGCAGCATCGAAAAGCCGCTTGATGGCGGCGCCAGTACGCGCGCTTATGGCGTGACCGGCTCGCTCAGTTATGAAATAGATCTGTGGGGCAAGCTGGCCCGGCAACGCGATGTGACGCAATGGGAAGCCACCGCCACCGAGCTGGATCGGCAAAACACCGCGCTGACGCTGGTCGGCACCACCGCCGACTTGTACTGGCAGATTGCTTATTTAAACCAGCGCATTACCTCGACCGAGCAAAGCATCGCCTATGCCGAGCGCACGCTGGCGCTGGTCAGAACCCAGCATGCAGCGGGGGCGTCCAGCGGGCTGGATGAGGTGCAATCGGCGCAAGCGCTGGCCACGCAACGTGCTGGCCTGGCTACGCTGCTGCAGCAGCGCGAAGAAGCGCGCAATGCGCTGGCTATCCTGTTTGATCAAGCCCCGGAACACCGCAGCGCCGAACTGGCGCAGCTGCCGCTGGGCGCGCTGCCTGCGGTGCCAGCGGGTGTGCCCGCCGATGTGCTGGCGCGGCGCCCCGATCTGCAAGCGGCCGAGGCGCGCCTGCGCGAAAGCCTGGCCAATGTGGATTACACCCGGGCCAGCTTTTATCCAGCGTTTACGCTCACCGGCAGCGTCGGCACCAGTAGCACATCGCTGTCGAATGTATTGCGCGATCCGCTCGGCACATTGGGCGCGGGCCTGACGCTGCCGTTTGTGCAATGGAACACCACGCAACTGACGATCAAGGTCTCGCAAGCGCAGTACCAACAAGCTGTGGTCAGCTTCCGCCAGACCTTGTATTCCGCGCTGGCCGATGTCGAGAACACCTTGTCGGCGCGCACGCAATATCTGCAGGAACAAACGCAACGCCAACTGGCCTTTGATTACGCCGTGCGCGCGGAAAAACTCAGCGAAACGCGTTATCGCGTGGGTCAGACCGGTGTGAAAGATTGGCTTGATCAACAGGAAGCACGCCGCACTGCCGATTTGTCGCTGGCGGAAAATCGCTATAACCAGTTGTTGAATTTGATGAAATTGTATCAATCCGTCGGCGGCCAGGCGCTGTAAGGCAGGGTGGGGCAGGTGCCGTGTAAGAACCGGCCCACAGCGCTAACAGCGCGGCGGGGGCTGCAAACTGTGGCGTAGTGTGTGAATTTTTGGGCCAGTAGCGCAACGCGCTGGCCCAATTTTCTCAAGAACGATATTTTTGAGAAATACGGCTTTCGACCAAAGTCAGCTGCCCGCAACCACACACCGACGCCACCATGCCCCGTGCCCAGCTCAACCCGATCGAACTCGAATATCAAACCTTTGGCGATGCCAGCGATCCGCCCGTCTTGCTGATCATGGGGCTGGGCATGCAATTGCTGGGCTGGCCCGAGGAGTTCTGCCGCAATCTGGCCCGAGCGGGCTATTTTGTAATTCGCTACGACAATCGCGATGTCGGTCTATCCAGCAAACTTGAGCATCTGGGGCGTCCGCCGCTGCTGCTGAATATGCTGCGCCACAGTCTGGGCTGGAAAATTCCCGCGCCCTACACCTTGGACGATATGGCCGAAGACGCGATCGGCTTGCTCGACGCGCTGGGCATTGCGCGCGCGCATATTGTGGGCGCATCCATGGGCGGGATGATTGCGCAACTGCTGGTCACCCATGCGCCGGAGCGTGCTTTGTCGCTGACCAGCATCATGAGCAGCACCAGCGCACCGGGCTTGCCCGGCCCCAGCGTCGCTGCACGCGCCTGTTTGACGCGTCGGCCGCCGCGCAAAGCTTATCTGCCGGAGCAACGCGAACTGATGGTCGAGTTCATGCTCAACAATCTGCGCGTGCTGCAAAGCCCGGGCTTTCCCATGGGCGACGACATCGCCGCCGCGCGCATCCGCGAATCGCTGGATCGCTCGCTCTATCCGGCCGGTGTGCTGCGGCAATTGCTGGCGGTGGTGTCGGCGCCGGACCGGAGTTCGCTGTTACAACAAATCACTACGCCGACGTTGGTGGTCCACGGCGTGGACGATCCACTGATCCCGCTGGCGGCGGGCAAAGACACGGCCGATAAAATTCCCGGTGCACGATTTGTGGCGGTGCATGGCATGGCGCATGATCTGGCGCCCGGGGTCTGCACCCGGCTGGAAGCGCTGCTGCCGCCGCATTTTGCTGCCGCCGAAGCAGCGGCCGCGGCGCAGGCGACGCTGGTCGAGACAGTGGGCTAAGCACGGCGCGGCACTGACGGCGTGGTGCGTGGCACGAGCGCCGCGTGCCCGCGCTGCGGCGCGGTGTGGGGCACGGCAGCCAGCAAGGGCGCTGCCCATGGACTAACCTCGATGGAAACCCATGCCGAGCACATCCCATGATTGAACGCTGGCTCCTCGCCGCCCTGCATCTGCTGGCCTTCGGCTTTGCCCTGGCCGCTATCCGTAACCGCGCCAGGGCGCTGCGCCAACCCATCCCGCTGTTTGACCCGGGCGATATCCTGCGCCAGGACATGCTGTGGGGCCTCACCGCACTGGTCCTGCTGCTCACCGGCCTTTGGCGCGCTTTCGGTGGCGTGGAGAAGGGCGCGGCCTATTATCTGCACCAGCCGTTCTTTCACCTCAAAATGACCTGCCTCGCGCTTATTCTCATTCTGGAAGCGTGGCCCATGCGCGCGCTGATCAAATGGCGCCTGGCCCGCAGCAAAGACCCCAGCGCCCCGCTGCCCGAAGCCCGCCAATTGGCCATCATCAGCGATGTGCAATTGTTGTTGCTGCTGTTGATGGTGCTGGCGGCAACAGCCATGGCACGCGGTGTGACGATGGGCTAGCGGCGGCATCTGCCGCAGTACCCACACGGCGGGCCCGGAGCGGGGCGCCGCGTTGGGCCGGTCAGGGACTTCGCTGCGTTGCCTGGCCTGAATGCAACCGCTCGCAGGGTGGCTGCCGATCACCGCGTATATCGCGGCCCGCGCCCGCCTTCGGCGCGCCAAGCGCTCAGCCAGGCAGACGGTTTTGCGCCACCGCCGCCGCACTCTTGCTGGAAAGGTCTAGACGTTCATATCGTTGTAACGTGCCGGCCGCATTATCGCCTCGAACCAAACCACTACATCGAGGATCACGGAAATGCTGCCACGCCTGTTTGCCGCCGCCCTTGCACTAAGCGCCACTGCCGCCTGGGCCGACACCACCTTGACCGTCTACACCGCGCTGGAGGCCGATCAGGTCAAGGCGTATCAAGACAAGTTCGAGCAAGAAAACCCGGGCCTGCATATCAACTGGGTGCGTGATTCCACCGGCGTCATCACCGCGCGTTTGCTGGCCGAAAAGGCCAATCCCAAGGCCGATGTGGTGATGGGCCTGGCCGCGTCTTCGCTGTTGATCCTGGATAAAGAAGGCATGCTGCAGCCTTATGCGCCCAAGGGTGTGGACAAGCTGACCAGATCGTACGTCGACAGCAAAAATCCGCCGGCTTGGGCCGGTATGGACGTGTGGGGCGCAACGGTCTGTTTCAACACCGTCGAGGCCGGCAAGCTGGGTTTGAAGAAGCCGGAATCGTGGAAGGATCTGCTCAAGCCCGAGTTCAAAGGCAAGATTGTGATGCCGAACCCGGCTTCCAGCGGCACCGGTTATTTTGACGTGACCGCATGGCTGAAGATTTTTGGCGAAAAGGGCGGCTGGGATTACATGGATGGTCTGCATCAGAACATCGCCCAGTACGAACACTCGGGCAGCAAGCCGTGCAAGCAAGTAGCGGCGGGCGAATATCCGGTGGGTATTTCGTTTGAATATCGCGCGGCCACGCTCAAGAAAGGCGGCGCGCCGATTGATCTGGTGTTCCCGAAAGAAGGCCTGGGCTGGGATCTGGAAGCTACCGGCATCATGAAGGGCAGCAAAAACCTCGACGCCGCCAGAAAGCTGGCCGACTGGTCCGCTTCGCTATCGGCCAACCAGTTGTATGAAAAGAACTTTGCCGTGGTCGCCATCCCCGGCGTGGCCAAGCCCATCGAATTTATTCCTGCCAATTACGAGCAAATGCTGATCAAGCAGGATCTGGGCTGGTCCGCCAGCAACCGTGATCGCATCCTCGCGGAATGGACCAAGCGTTACGACAGCAAGTCCGAGCCGAAATAAGCCTTGCCCGCACGGCGCGCGCATCCGTTCGGGCTGTGCGCGCTGTGTTTTGCTGGATGTCCTTATGCCTTACTCCCTTGCCGATCTACACGCCCTGTATGCCCATCAGGGTGATGAGCAGTATGGCGGCGAAGCCGTGTCGCAATGCGAGCACGCCTTGCAATGCGCCTGGTTTGCCGAGCAGGACGGCGCGCCCGAACACCTGGTGATTGCCGCCTTACTGCATGACGTGGGCCATCTGCTGGCCGGGCAGCAGGAAGACGATATCGCCCACGGCATCGATGACCGGCATGAGGCCGTCGCCATGGCTGCGCTAAAGCCCTTGTTTGCTGAGAACGTGCTGGCGCCGATTGCCCTGCATGTGGCGGCCAAGCGTTATCTGTGCACGGTGCAGGCGGATTATTGCGCCAGTTTGTCCGCCGCCTCGCGCCAGTCGCTGGCCTTGCAGGGCGGACCGATGCAGGCCAGCGAGGCGCTGCGCTTTGCCAGCAACCCGTATGCCGCCGCCGCGATTGCGCTGCGTACTTACGATGACCGGGCCAAGATTCCGCAACTGGCCACGCCCACCCTTGACCATTATTTTGCCCGCGCGCATGCCCTCAGTGTGCGCGCTGGCTTGCGCTAAGCCAGGAGCCGTACATGCGATCTGACCCGGTCATTCATCTGACGCCAGCGGCCGCGCTGGCGCTGAGTGGGGTATCCAAACGCTTTGGCGATTTCACTGCCTTGCACGAGATCGAACTCAATGTTCATAAAGGCGAATTCGTCTGTTTGCTGGGGCCTTCGGGCTGCGGCAAGACCACGCTGTTGCGCATTATTGCCGGGCTGGACAGCGCCGACCGTGGCCGCATAGACATGCATGGCCAGGACGTCACGCGCATGCCGCCGGCCAAACGCGATTACGGCATTGTGTTCCAGTCCTATGCGCTGTTTCCCAATCTGACCGTGACGCAAAATATCGCGTACGGGCTTAAAGGGCGTCGCCAGGACCGGCGTCAGCGCGTCAGCGAATTACTGCAGTTGATTGGCCTGGCTGGCATTGAAGCGCGTTATCCCAATCAGCTGTCCGGCGGCCAGCAACAACGGGTGGCCTTGGCACGCGCGCTTGCCACCGCCCCCGGCTTGCTGTTGCTGGACGAACCGTTGTCAGCGCTGGATGCACAAGTGCGCGAACATCTGCGCCGCGAAATTCGCAGCCTGCAACAGCGGCTTGGCATTACCACCATCATGGTGACGCACGACCAGGAGGAAGCGCTGACCATGGCCGACCGGATAGTGGTGATGAACCACGGCGTGATCGAACAAATCGGCACGCCCGAACAGATTTACGCCAGCCCACGCAGCCGCTTTGTGGCTGAATTCGTCGGCCGTGCCAACTGGCTGCCGGGCGTGGCGGAGGCGGGGCATTGCGTGCGGGTGGGCGATGTCAGTCTGCAACTGGCCGATTCCGCGGTGATGCAGCCCGGCCAGGCGCTACAGCTGTTTATCCGGCCCGAGGCCATCAGTGTTACGCCGCGCTGGCAGGGCGGCAGCAATACCGTGCTGGCGCAATTGCTCAGCCAGGAATTGCTGGGCGGATTTTGTCGCTTGACGCTCAGCGTGCCCGCGATGGGCAACCTCAATCTGATCGCGGATGTGAGCCGTCCGGCGCTGGCGCAACTCAAGCTCGACGCCGGCCAACGCGTGCCGCTTACTTTGGCCGCGTCGGCATTACGCGTGTTTGTTGACGGGGCCACCGCATGAATCTGTCCCTGCTGCTTTGGCGCGGCAGCCAGCCGCGCGCGCGCACCGACCACGTGGCTGGCGCGCTGACGTGGTTGTCGGCCTTGTTGTTGCTGGTGTTTCTGGCCTTGCCGCTGTTGGCGATGCTGGGCAAAGCCTTGTGCGACAAGTCGGAGCAATGGGTGGGCCTGGCCAACTTTGCCGGCCTGCTCTCGCCGCGCTCCATCTTTTTGCTGGGCAATAGCCTGAGCGTGGCTGTGCTCAGCACGCTGCTGACCGTGCCACTGGCCTTTGTATTTGCCGCTGCGCTCACTCGCAGCTGTATGCCAGCGCGGCCTTTGTTCCGCATGTTGGCGCTGATTCCGCTGCTGGCACCGTCATTGCTGCCCGGCATTTCGCTGATCTATCTGTTCGGCAACCAGGGTTTGCTCAAAGCCTGGTTCGCCGGCGCCGGGCTGTCGATTTACGGGCCTTGGGGCATCGTACTGGGCGAGATGTTCTACACCTTTCCGCACGCCTTGATGATCTTGCTGACCGCCTTGTCGCTGGCCGATGCGCGTCTGTACGAAGCCGCCACCGCCCTCGGTGCAGGCCGGGTGCGGCAGTTCATGACGGTGACTTTGCCGTCGGCGCGCTACGGGCTGATTTCGGCGGCGATGCTGGTGTTTACCCTGGTGATTACTGACTTTGGCGTGCCCACCATCGTTGGCGGTCGCTACGACGTGCTGGCGGTCGAGATCTACAAACAAGTCATCGGGCAGCAGAATTTTGCGCGCGGCGCGGTGTACGGCATTTGTCTGTTGATGCCTGCGGTATTGAGCTGGTTGCTGGATCGGCATGTGCAGCGCAAGCAGCAAGCCATGCTGAGCGCCCGCGCCCAACCTTGGCAGCCCCAACGCCAGCCGGTGCGCGACGCCTTGGCCTTGCTGGTATGTGTGCTGGTGGCGTTGTGGCTGCTGGGCATGCTGGGCGTTTCGGTGGCCGCTGCGTTTATCAAACAATGGCCGTACAACCTGAGCCTGACGCTGGCGCATTTTGATTTTGACAATATGGATGGCGGCGGCTGGCAAGCCTGGCGCAATAGTCTGCGCCTGGCCGGTGGTGCCGCCGTGGTGGGTGGGGTGGTGGCCTTTATCGGGGCCTATTGGGTGGAAAAAAGCCGCGCCGCAGCGCTGGGCCGCGCCACCATCAATATGTTGGCGATCTTGCCGATGGCCGTGCCCGGTCTGGTGCTGGGCCTGGGCTACATCTTTTTCTTTAATGCGCCGGGCAATCCGCTCAATCTGTTGTACGGCACCATGACGCTGCTGGTGCTGTGCACGGTGGTGCATTACTACAGCACGGCGCATCTGACCGCGCTCACCGCGCTCAAACAACTCGACGGCGAATTTGAACACGTTGCCGCCTCGCTCAAGGTGCCGTTCTGGACCACCCTGCGCCGCGTAACCGTGCCGATCTGCTTGCCTGCGCTGCTCGATATTGCGCGTTATTACTTTGTGTCGGGCATGACCACGCTCAGTGCGGTGATCTTTCTGTACACCCCGCAAACCGTGCTGTCGGCGGTGGCGGTGCTGAATATGGATGACGCGGGCGATACCGCGGCCGCCGCCGCCATGGCCAGCCTGATTGTGGCCACCTCGGTCGCGGTTTGCATCGTGTCTGGTGGGGTGTCGTGGTGGGCTTTGCAGCGGACCCAAGGCTGGCGCCAACGCTGATTTCCAGCCTGATCCTCATGATTCCGGACCGGCGTGCCGCGGTGTGCCGGTGATCTTCAAACTGTTTTTTTGCTTCGATTTCGTCCAGACGTTCGGGAGATATATGCGCGAACCCATCCTGTTAACCCCAGGCCCACTCACCACCACGCTCAAAACCAAAACGGCCATGTTGTCGGATTGGGGCTCGTGGGATGCCGCCTTTAATGAACTGACTGCCAGCGTTTGTGCCGATTTGCTGGCGATTGCGCATGCCGAGGAAGACCACGTCTGTGTGCCGCTGCAAGGCTCGGGCACGTTTGCGGTCGAGGCCGCCATCGGCACGCTGTTGCCGCGGCAGGGCAAATTACTGGTACTGGTGAATGGCGCTTATGGCAAGCGTATGGCGCGCGCGGTCGAGGTGATGGGGCGGGCAGTGGCGGTGCTGGAATTTGCCGAAGACCAGGCGGTAGACGCGGCCGCCGTGGCCAGGCGGCTGGCACAAGAGCCTGCGATTACCCATGTCGGCGTTATCCACTGCGAAACCAGCACCGGCGTGCTCAACCCTTTGGCCGAGATTGCCAGCGTGGTCGCGGCGCAAGGCAGACGGTTGATTATTGATGCGATGTCGAGCTTTGGCGCGCTTGCTATCGATGCGCGCAGCGTACCGTTTGATGCACTGGTGGCGTCCAGCAACAAGTGTCTGGAAGGCGTGCCCGGCATGGGCATCATCATCGCCCGGCGTTCCGCCCTGGTGGAAAGCCTGGGTAACAGTCATTCGCTGTCCATGGATTTGCATGATCAGTACGTGTACATGCAAAAGACCGGCCAGTGGCGCTTTACCCCGCCCACCCATGTGGTGGCGGCATTGCGCGCCGCGCTGGATCAATACCATGCCGACGGTGGCCAACCGGCGCGTCTGGCGCGCTATCAAGCCAACTACGAGATGTTGGTCAGCGGGCTGGCGCGGCTGGGTTTGCGTACTTTTCTCGCCCGCCAGGATCAGGCCCCCATCATCGTGACCTTTCATGCCCCGGCACATCGCGACTATCACTTTCGCGCTTTGTATGAAGCGGTGCGCGAGCGCGGCTTTGTGCTGTATCCAGGCAAGCTCACTCAGGTCGAAACCTTCCGCGTGGGCTGCATCGGCGCCATCAACGAAGCAGAAATCGGCCAGGCCGTGGCCGCTATCGGCGAAGGGTTAAACCAGTTGGGCTGGCTGTAACGCGCGGACAACGTTTCATATCGTTTTCATATATGCGGTTTAACCTGAGGCCATCATGAATATTGCACATCCAACCAATGCGTCCATCGCGTGCCAGGTGCAGGCGGTCATTTTTGACTGGGCTGGCACCATCGTCGATTTCGGCTCGTTTGCGCCGACGCAAGTGCTGGTCGAAGCCTTTGCCGGCTTTGATATCGAACTGACGCTGGACGAAGCGCGCGGCCCGATGGGTGTGGGCAAGTGGCAGCATATCGAGGCGCTGGCCGCGCACCCGGCAATTGCCCCACGTTGGCAAAAACGCTTTGGACGCCCGCTGTGCGCGGAGGATGTCGACGCGCTGTACCAGGCGTTTATGCCCTTGCAGATTGCCCGGGTCGGCCATTATTCGTGGCCCATTCCCGGCGCACTGGAGATGGTGGAACGCTTGCGCGCGGCCGGTGTGCGCATCGGTTCTTGCTCCGGCTATCCACGCCAGGTGATGAACGCCCTGCTGCCGCTGGCGCGAGAACGCGGCTACGTGCCAGATACCGCCATTGCCGCCGATGATCTGGCCGCCGGTGGCCGTCCCGGCCCTTGGATGGCGCTGGCCAGTGTGCTGGAACTGGGCGTCGATGAAGTTGCTGCCTGCGTCAAAGTGGACGATACCGTGCCTGGCATTGCAGAAGGTATACGCGCCGGCATGTGGACGGTGGGTTTGTCGGCCAGCGGCAACGAAGTCGGCCTGACGTTTGAGCAGTGGCAGGCGCTCAGCCCGGCCGAGCAACTGGCGCGCACCGCGCCTGCTGAACAAAAGCTGCGTGATGCCGGTGCGCATTATGTGATTGATACCGTGGCGGATTTGTGGCCGGTGCTGCAAGACATCGCCTGGCGTCGCAGCCGCGGAGAGCGTCCGTGAACATGCCCAGCGCGCCCGCTGAACTCAGTGCTTCTGCCTCCACCACCGCTTTTCGTCCGTTCTGGTTTGAGCAAGCGTTAGCGCGTGAAGCGCTGCCGCCCGCCGCGCCTTTGCAAGGCGCAACGACGGCCGATGTCTGTATCGTCGGCGGCGGCTTTACCGGTTTGTGGACGGCATTGCAGTTGAAACTGGCACGGCCCGAGCTCGATATCGTCATCATTGAGCGCGACCTGTGCGGCGCGGGCGCTTCGGGCCGCAATGGCGGTTGCATGCTGAGCTGGTCGACGCGGCTGTTCACGCTGCAACGTTTGTTTGGCCAGCGCGAGGCCACACGGCTGGTGCGGGCCTCGGAACAAGCCGTGCATGACATCGCGGGTTTCTGCAAAGCGCATGGCATCGAGGCCGACCTGCGCGTGGATGGCACCTTGTATACCGCCACCAACCAGGCGCAGATGGGCAGCATGGATGAATTGATGGCCGGGCTGACCAGCAGCGGCTGCAACAGCTGGCAGCGCTGGAATGCCGCCGATATCCAGAGCCGCGCAGGTTCGGCGCGGCATCTGGAGGGCTGGTATTCACCCGCTGCGGGCACAGTGCAGCCGGGTTTGCTGGTGCGTGGGCTGGCCCGCGTGGCACGGCAGATGGGCGTGCGCATTTACGAAAACACGCCGATGTGCACGCTCAAGCCCGCCGACCAGCCGCTGGTGCTGACCGAACAGGGCAGCGTGACGGCCGGGCAGGTGGTGCTGGCACTCAACGCGTGGATGGCGACGCAGTTCAGCCAGTTTGCGCGCAGCATCGCCGTGGTCTCCAGCGACATGATCATTACCGAGCCGCGCCCCGGCCTGCTGGCGCGCACCGGGCTGGCCCATGGCACCAGCGTGCTGGATTCGCGCACCTTTGTTTACTACTACCGCAGCACCCCGGACGGCCGCATCATGCTGGGCAAAGGCGGCAATACCTTTGCCTGGGGCGGCAAGATCCTGCCCGGATTTGATCAGCCCTCGGCCTATGCCAGCCCTTTGCAGGATGCCTTGCACGACTTCTTTCCGGCCTGGCGTGAAGTGCCGATTGCGGCGTCGTGGAATGGACCATCGGATCGCTCGGTCACCGGGCTGCCGTTTTTTGGACGGCTCGACGAACACCCGCGCATCTTTTATGGCTTTGGTTATTCCGGCAACGGCGTGGCGCCGAGCTATATGGGCGGGCAAATTCTGGCCTCGCTGGTGCTGGGGCTGGATAACGACTGGACGCGCAGCGGCCTGGTGCGCGGGCCGCGCGGCAAGTTTCCGCCTGAGCCGATCCGCTACGCGGGTTCGCTGCTGGTGCGCGACGCCATCCGGCGCAAGGAATTTGCCGAAGATATCGGCCATGCCCCCAGCCAGCTCGATTGCTGGCTGGCGCGGCTGGCCAATGCGGCGGGCAAGTCGGACAAGCGCGGCGCTTGATCGAGCCAGCTCTCATAGGGTGGGTCAAGACCCACCATTCAAAGCCGCGGATTGGTGCGGCAATGGTTGGCGGTAGTGAGTTCCAAGCCAGGTTGGCCAACCCGAGCGTCAATCAGACTAGCCTTTTGGGTTCGGATCTGCGGCTTTGTATGGTGGGTCTCGACCCACCCTATGGGGGCTGGATTGATTTTGTGCGGCCGGGCCTGGTCAGCCGTCGGCGGTTATTTTGAGTATCAGCTCGCGCAAAATCTGCTCGGCGCTGTCATTGGGTACCTGGCAAGTACCGGCCGCTTCGTGACCGCCGCCGCCGTAATCCAGCATCAGCTCGCCTATCCGGGTGGCCGAACTGCGGTTGATGATGGACTTGCCGGTGGCAAACACCGTGTTCTGTTGCCGCACGCCCCACAACACGTGGATCGAGATATTGCACTGTGGAAACAGGGCATACACCGTAAAGCGATTGGTCACGTAGATCGTTTCTTCATTGCGTAAATCAAGCACCAGCAAATTGTCGTAAACCCGCGCGCAACGCTGGATTTGCTCCAGCGCCAGCGGGCTATGTTGCTGGTACACCGCAACGCGTTCCTGCACATCGGGCAAGGCCAGAATGTCTTCGATGCTGTGGTCGCGGCAATAGCTGATCAAGTCCATCATCAGCGCGTAATTCGAAATGCGAAAGCTGCGGATGCGACCAAGACCCGTGCGTGCATCCATCAAGAAGTTGAGCAAAACCCAACCCTGCGGCTGCAGGATTTCTTCGCGGGTAAATTCGCCGGAATCGGCCTTGTCAACGGCGCGCAGCATCTCGCTGCTGATATGCGGAAACGCCTCGGCGCCGCCGTAATAGTCATACACCACGCGTGCCGCCGACGGCGCTTCGGGGTCGATGATGTGATTCGGGCGTGCGCCCTGGTTACGCACGGTCTCGGACTGGTGATGATCAAACACCAGATGCGCGTCGGCCACATAGGGCAGGTTGGTGGTGATGTCGCTGGAATTGATATCGACGCGACCATCCTGCATGTCTTTGGGATGGACAAACAGGATGTCGTCGATCAGGTCGAGTTCCTTCAGCAACACGGCCGAAACCAGGCCATCAAAGTCGCTGCGCGTCACCAAACGATAGCGGCGGGGCGGCATGACTAGCTCCTTTACGCCAGTGTGGGGCCGCGCCGGCTGGCGAGGCACTCCACAATATAGACGCTATGACGCCGCCCGCAGCCTTAAGGTTTCTTGCCGATGATGGTGGTGGCAGTGGCCACCAGACTGGCTACATCACCCGCATTCGCGGGCAGCAAGATGGTGTTGCCTTGCTTGGCGATATTGGCAAAGGCGGCGATATATTGTTCGGCCACTTTGAGGTTCATCGCCTCCAGACCGCCCGGCGCGCGTACCGCATCCCCGACCGCGCGTACCGCATCCGCCGTGGCGGCCGCCACCAGCCGCAGCGCTTCGGCTTCGCCTTGTGCCCGGTTGATGCGCGCCTGGCGTTCACCTTCGGACTGGTTGATCTGCGCACGCATATCGCCCTCGGATTTCTGGATGGCGGCGGTACGCTGGCCTTCCGACAGGTTGATCTGCTCCTGGCGTACGCCTTCCGACTGCGCGATGCGGCCGCGCTTTTCGCGCTCCGCCGTAATCTGCTGCTGCATGGCATGCAGAATCTCTTTGGGCGGCGTCAGGTCTTTGATTTCATAACGCAATACCTTGACGCCCCAGCTGGTGGCAGCCTCGTCCAGGGCCAGCACTACGGCGCGGTTGATATCGTCACGCTCTTCAAAAGTGCGGTCGAGTTCCAGTTTGCCGATGACCGAACGCAAGGTGGTTTGCGCCAGTTGCGAAATCGCCATCACATAGTTGGACGAGCCATACGAGGCCAGCTTGGGATCGGTTACCTGAAAATACAGAATGCCGTCGACGGTCAATTGCGTGTTATCGCGCGTAATGCAGACCTGGCTGGGCACGTCGAGCGGGATTTCCTTCAGCGTGTGCTTGTACGCCACCGCATCCACAAAAGGGATAACCAGGTTAAGGCCCGGCTGCAGCACCGAATGAAAACGGCCCATCCGTTGCACGATCCAGGCTTCTTGCTGCGGCACAACGCGAAAGGTGCGTGCCACAAAAATCACGGCAATGATAAAGAGGGCTATGGCAAAAGGCATGGTGTTCCTCAAAAGCTGATGTGAGCGTGGCGCGTGCCAGCCCGCGCTGGCGTACCGGCGCGTGGGGCGTAACCACAGAGTGCGGTTTGATTGTTGTGAGGGTGGGGTAATGGCTAGCGCGGGGGCGGCAGGATATCGATCAACAGCAAGTTGCCGCGCTGCGCCACGATATACCAGGCATTGGCATCGGGCACGGCGCCACGGCTTGCTTCGGCATCCCACAAGGTGCCGCGATAGCGCACGCGGGCGTGGATCTGGTCGGTCCAGCTATCGATACTGACGCGCTGGCCGATATCAAGGTTGGGCATGGGGGCGGGCACCAGGCCATGTTGGCGCCGGGTGCGCCACTGGTGCAATGCACCCACCGCAACCACCGCCGCCAGCGCGGCGCAGATAATCTGTAGCGGCGGCGACCATAGCAGCGAGGCCAAAGCGCCGGTGACCAGGCCGCAGGCCACCGCCAGCAGATACAAGGTACCGCTTAGCAGTTCCAGCCCCGCCAGTACCAGCGCGGCCACCATCCACATCATAAAAACTGACATACAGAGTGTCCTTCGTTCTGGCCTTATGACCAGGGTTCTTATTGTGTGCTGGAGATATAGATCAAGCCTGGGGTTAGCGCAAAGAAGCGGCAGATAAACTGTTGCGCCGCAGCATCAGCGGTATTTAAACGCCAAATAAAAAGGCGCCCGCGGGCGCCTTTTATGCAAATTGGCCTGTGCCAATTACGCAGCCAGTTTTTCAATCCCGCCCATATACGGCCGCAGCGCCGTCGGCACGGTCACGCTGCCGTCGGCGTTCTGATAGTTCTCCAGCACTGCCACCAGCGTGCGACCCACCGCCAGGCCAGAGCCGTTCAGCGTGTGCAGCAGTTCTGGCTTGCCGTTTTCGTTGCGGAAACGCGCTTGCATGCGGCGGGCCTGGAAGGCCTCGCAATTAGAGCAGCTGGAAATTTCGCGATAAGTGTTTTGTGCGGGCAACCAGACTTCAAGGTCATAGGTTTTTGCCGCGGAAAAACCCATATCGCCGGTGCACAAATTGACCACGCGATAAGGCAATTCCAGCTTTTGCAGAATTGCTTCGGCATGGCCGACCAATTCTTCCAAAGCAGCATATGAATTATCCGGATGTTCAATTCGCACCATTTCAACTTTATCAAATTGATGTTGGCGGATCATGCCGCGCGTATCACGCCCATAAGAACCTGCTTCGGAACGGAAACATGGCGAATGCGCGGTTAATTTGATCGGCAATTCTTCAGCTTTAACAATGCTATCGCGCACAGTATTAGTCAGCGTAATTTCGGAGGTCGAAATCAGATATTGTGCCGGGCTGTTTTCATCACCGCCTTTTTCCACCTTGAACATATCTTCGCCAAATTTCGGCAATTGGCCGGTGCCAAACAAAACGTCGGCATTGACGATGTAAGGGGTGTAAGTTTCGGTGTAGCCATGCTGCGTGGTGTGGGTGTCGATCATGAACTGCGCCAGCGCCCGATGCAGCCGGGCAATCTGGCCACGCAGCAAGGTAAACCGGGCCCCGGACAGGCGCGCGCCGCCTTCAAAGTCCAGACCTAGCGGGCCGCCAACGTCAACGTGGTCTTTTACTTCAAACTCAAACGTACGTGGCGTGCCCCAGCGGCGCACTTCCACATTGTCTTTGTCATCCTTACCGGCCGGCGTATCCGGGTGCGGCAGATTGGGAATGGACAGCAACAGGGCGTTCAGCTTGTCTTGCAGGGCGGCCAGCGCGGTTTCGTTGGCTTTGAGCTCATCACCCAGCGTGGCCACCTGGGCCATGATGGCGGATACATCTTCACCGCGTTGCTTGGCCGCGCCGATGGACTTTGAACTGGCGTTGCGCTGGGCTTGCAGATCTTGCGTGCGGGTCTGCAGGGTTTTGCGCTCGGATTCGAGCGCGGTAAAGGTCGCCGCGTCGAACTGAAAGCCACGGGCGCCAAGGCGGGCGACGACCTGGTCGAGGTCGTTGCGGAGCAGATTGATATCGAGCATGTTTGGCCGCTGTTTAAATAATAAGAGTTTGATCGAGGTGGTATTTGCTCTGGCAAAGAGCAGCGCGCCGACGGCTAGCGCGGGCGCGTCGGGCGATTTTACCCGTTTTGCTCGCGCCACGCGGCATCGAGTTCGGCCAGATGGCGCAGCTTCTCGGCAATTTTTGCTTCCAGCCCGCGCGGCGTCGGCTCATACAGTCGGGTGCCTTCCAGTCCTTCCGGCAAATAAGTCTCACCGGCGGCGTAGGCATCGGGCTCATCGTGCGCATAGCGATAGAGCTTGCCGTAGCCCAGTTGCTTCATCAGTTTGGTGGGCGCATTGCGCAAATGCTCGGGTACCGGCCGCGATTTGTCCTTGCCGATCAAGGCGCGCGCGTTGTTGTACGCCATATAGCCGGCATTGGATTTGGGCGCGATCGCAAGGTAGATCACTGCCTGGGCCAGCGCCAGTTCGCCTTCCGGGCTTCCAAGGCGCTCATAGGTATCAGCCGCGTCCAGCGTAATGCGGGCCGCCCGCGGGTCGGCCAGTCCGATGTCTTCCCACGCCATGCGCACCAGGCGGCGTGCCAGATAGCGCGCATCAGCGCCGCCATCCAGCATCCGTGTCAGCCAGTACAAGGCTGCATCGGGATTGGAACCGCGTACTGATTTGTGTAGCGCCGAAATCTGGTCATAAAAGGCATCACCGCCTTTATCGAAGCGGCGCGCATTCAGCGACAGCGCGTCTTGCAGAAAGGCCGCATCGATGTCAGTGCGTTTGCTGGCATTGGCGGCATTGGCGCTTTGCTCAATCAGATTAAGCATGCGGCGCGCGTCGCCATCGGCATAACCGACCCAGACATTAATGGCATCGGCACTGGCCTGCAGTTGCGGAAAGCAGCCGAGTGCGCGCGTGGCCAACTGACGCAGGTCGTCGTCGCCCAAGGCTTGCAGCACGTAGACCTGGGCTCGCGACAGCAAAGCAGCGTTGACCTCAAATGAGGGGTTTTCTGTGGTCGCACCAATAAAGGTGACCAGGCCGGATTCGACAAAGGGCAAGAAGGCGTCTTGCTGTGCTTTGTTAAACCGGTGCACTTCGTCCACAAACAGCAGCGTGGCGCGGCCGCGCATGCGATTGCCTTGCGCCTCGTCCATGGCGGCCCGGATGTCTTTGACCCCGGAGAACACGGCCGAGAGCGAGATAAATTCGGCATCGAAGGCATTCGCCAGCAAGCGGGCCAGCGTGGTCTTGCCTACGCCTGGCGGCCCCCACAGGATCATCGAATGCATTTCGCCCGAGGCGATGGCCAGCGCCAGTGGCTTGCCCGCGGCCAACAGATGGCGTTGGCCTACGACCTCATCGACCGTAGCGGGCCGCAGCCGCTCGGCCAGAGGCTCGTGCGGCATATCGGGCGTAAACAGATCATTGGTGGACGACATCGGCGTCTTTAGGGGGGGTGAAGTGGAACAAGCTGGCGTCCAGCTTGGGATTGCGTGTGATCTGGCTAAAGCGGATCTGCGTGGTCTGGCCAAATTTGTCGAGCAGATCCATCTGCGCGATCTGGCCGTTGGCAAAGCCGAGCCGCACTACTTCAAAGCTGCTGTCCGCGCGCTTGGGCGTGGCTTCCAGCCAGGTCATATTGTCTTTGTCAGCCAGCGTGCGCAGGGTGTAGTTCTTTTCCCAGCCGGTGTCGCCCGCCAGAATGGCGGCGGGGCTGCTTTCCAGCGCGTTGCCCATATCCTTGACCGTGGCTTGTTTCAGGTCCGGGTCGTACAGCCAGACTTGTTGGCCGTCGCCGACGATCATTTGTTGATACGGCTTTTGATACTCCCAGCGGAACTTGCCCGGGATGGCAATCGCCACCGTGCCGCTGCTGTTCTGCGCTTTGCCTTTGCCGGTAACGGTCTGGTTGAACTGCGCCTGCAGCGAATGCGTGTTGGCCAGAAACTGTTTGAGGTCAGCATTGGCATCGGCCTGGGCAAATGCAGCAACGCCGGCAAAAACCAGGGCGCTAGCGGTAATCAGAATTCGAGTCATTGAGTGTTCTTCTGGTGACAGTCTGTAAACAAAGACCGGCTTGCAACGAATGCGTTCTCCAAAAAGAAAAAGCCCCACCATCGGCGGGGCTTTTGCTGCTAGCGCTGATTACTGAGCGGCAGGCTGGGTCACTTCGTGAACGCCTTGCACGTCGATTTCAACGCGACGATCCGGAGCCAGACACTCGATCAGTTTCTTACGCGGCTTGACCTTGGCGCAAGAATCGCCAGTTACCGGATCAGCCTTGCCCTTGGATTGAGCGTCAACCTTGTCAGCCGGTGCGCCCTTGCTCACCAGGTAGTCAGCAACGGACTTGGCACGACGATAGCCCAGGTCGAAGTTGTACTTCTCGCTACCGATACGGTCGGTGTAGCCAACCACAACGGCTTTGCCTTCCTTCGGATCCAGGTCTTTCACTTGTTCGTACAGCTTGTCCAGCGCGTCCTTGCCTTCAGGCTTCAGGGTGGACTTGTTGAATTCGAACAGCACGTCAGCCTTCAGCGTGAAGTGCTTGGTCACGGTAACAGGGACCGGAGCCGGTGCCGGAGCAGGGGCAGGGGCCGGAGCCGGTGCCGGAGCAGCAACAGGCTCAACGTAACCTGCACAACCTTTCACAGCTTTGTCTTTGGACCACGTGCCGGTTTGCCAGCATTCGCCAATACCATTCTTCACAACGCCTTCAGGGTTGGCGTCATTTACGTTGGTGCTATTGGTCAGGTATGCATCAGTTGCAGCGAAAGCGGAAGCGGAAAAACCGAGTGCCGCAACTACGGCGAGACTCGTCATCGTTTGCTTGAGCGACAGCATAGTTTTTTCTCCTGGTTGAATATCGTTCGTTTGAGATGATTTATATGGTGGTACAGATGTTATTGGGTATAACCAACATACCCTGGATGTCAAGTTGTTCTTCTTTCCAAACACCTTGCGCATTTTAGTGGTTTAACTTAAACGCAGGCAAATAAAAACACTGTGAACTTTTGCCGCCTCCGCGTTGAAATTGGTCTACCTGGCGCGACATGTTAAACTCCCGCACATGTCACGGCCTGCTTATGCAGGCTGTCCACCTGATCCGGTCCGCAAGGGCCACAACGCCAGATCGAATCCAGGAAGATGTCCGAACAGCCTAGCTTTGCCAAAGAAACCCTACCCGTCAGCCTCGAAGAGGAAATGCGCCGGTCCTATCTTGATTACGCCATGAGCGTCATCGTTGGCCGCGCCCTTCCTGATGTGCGTGACGGCCTGAAACCGGTCCATCGTCGCATCTTGTTTGCGATGCATGAAAGCAACAACGTCTGGAACAGACCTTACGTCAAATGCGCCCGCGTCATCGGTGAGGTACTGGGTAAGTACCACCCGCACGGTGACTCCGCCGCGTATGAAGCCCTGGTGCGTATGGCCCAGGACTTCTCGCTGCGCTACACGTTGATTGACGGGCAAGGCAACTTTGGTTCGATTGATGGTGACATGGCCGCGGCATATCGATATACCGAATGCCGTCTGGAAAAGTTGTCAGCGGAACTCTTAGCCGATATCGATAAAGAGACCGTCGATTTCACGCCCAACTATGACGAAAAAGAACTTGAGCCGAGCGTATTGCCGACCCGGGTTCCTAATCTATTGATTAATGGTTCGTCGGGTATTGCGGTCGGTATGGCCACCAATATTCCGCCGCATAACCTGAATGAAGTCATCGACGCCAGCCTCAAACTGCTGCACGAGCCTGAGACCACGGTCGACGACATCATCGACATCATTCCCGCGCCTGACTTCCCCACCGCCGGCATCATCTATGGCGTGCATGGCGTGCGCGAAGGCTATCGCACCGGCCGTGGCCGCGTGGTGATGCGCGCCCGTACCCACTTTGAAGACATCGCCCGCAGTGCCGATCGCCAGGCCATCATCGTGGATGAATTGCCCTACCAGGTGAACAAGGCGCGTCTGCTCGAGCGTATTGGCGAACTGGTGCGCGAAAAGACCATTGAGGGCATCAGCGAAATCCGCGACGAATCCGACAAGTCGGGGATGCGCGTGGTAATCGAACTCAAGCGCGGCGAAGTGCCTGAGGTGGTACTGAACAATCTGTACAAGCAGACCCAGCTGCAAGACAGCTTCGGTATCAATATGGTGGCGCTGGTCGATGGCCAGCCGCGTTTGTTGAATATCAAGCAAGTGCTGGAAAGCTTCCTCAAACACCGGCGCGAAGTGGTTACCCGGCGCACCGTGTTTGAACTGCGCAAGGCGCGTGAGCGTGGCCATATTCTGGAAGGCCTGGCCGTTGCGCTGTCCAACGTCGACGAAATCATCGAGCTGATCAAGGCCGCGCCGACCCCGGCCGAAGCCAAGACCGGCCTGATGGAGCGTTTGTGGCGGTCCAGCCTGGTCGAAGACATGCTGGCGCGCACTGATATCGGTGCCTCGCGTCCGGATGGTCTGGGCGAAGAATTCGGCATGACTGCCGAGGGCTATCGTCTGTCCGACGCTCAGGCGCAAGCAATTCTGGAGCTGCGTCTGCAGCGCCTGACCGGTCTGGAACAAGACAAGATCGTCGCTGAATATAAAGAAGTGATGGAACGTATTCTTGATCTGCTCGACATCCTGGCCAAGCCGGCCCGGGTAACGCAAATCATCGAAAACGAACTGGTCGAAGTGAAGGCCAACTTTGGCGACGCGCGCAAATCCGAAATCATTACGCACGCCGAAGATCTGTGTCTGGAAGACCTGATCACGCCGCAAGACATGGTGGTGACGCTGACCCACAGCGGCTATATGAAGGCGACCTCCACCGAGGAGTATCGCGCGCAGCGTCGTGGTGGCCGTGGCAAGCAGGCGGCAGCGACAAAAGAAGACGATTTCATCGACAATCTGTTCGTAGCGAACACCCACGATTACATCTTAAGCTTCTCCTCACGCGGTCGGGTTTACTGGCTGAAAGTGTATGAGGTGCCGCAAGGCGGCCGTAACAGCCGTGGCAAGCCGATCAATAATCTGTTGCCGCTGGAAGATGGCGAGAAGATCAACGCCATTCTGCCGGTGAAGGAATTCCGTGAAGACCAGTATGTCTTTATGGCGACGGCCGATGGCACGGTGAAGAAGACCTCGCTGACTGATTTCTCGCGTCCGATGAAGCGCGGCATTATCGCCATCAATCTGGACGAAGGTAACAACCTGATCGGTGTGGCGCTGACGTCCGGCAACGATCAGGTCATGTTGTTCTCCGATGGCGGCAAGTCGGTGCGCTTTACCGAAACCGATGTGCGCCCGATGGGCCGTAACGCCGGCGGTGTGCGCGGCATGATGTTGGGCGAAGGCCAGAAAGTGATATCGCTGCTGGTTGCCAACGATGACGCACAGCAGGTGTTGGCGGCAACCGAGAAGGGTTACGGCAAGCGCACGCCGGTGGGCGAATATCGCCTGACCAGCCGTGGCACGCAGGGTGTAATTGCCATCGATACCGGCGAGCGTAACGGCAAACTGGTTGCGGCAACCCTGGTCACCGAGAGCGATGACGTGATGTTGATTACCACCGGCGGCGTGCTGATCCGCACCAAGGTGGCCGAGATACGCGAAACCGGTCGAGCCGCGCAAGGCGTACGCCTGATCAACCTGGATGAGGGCGAAGCATTGTCCGGCCTGGAAAAAGTGGTCGAAACCGGTGACGACGACGAAGAAGTGATCGAAGGCGAAGAGGGTGGTAGCGACAGCACCGCCGCGGCTGCTGACGATGCCGCACCGGCAGCACCGGCCGCTGATGATGCATCGGATGCTGACGAAGGCCCGCAAGACGAAGTATAAAAATCACGGAGAGCGGCACGCATGAACAGCCTTTGGTTGCCTGTAGAAAACCCGGTGTTTTTTGAGCAGTTGCAGCAGTGGTTCATGGCGTTGCCGCATTGCCGTGCGCTCGGCATGCGTTTTGCCAGTGCCGAGCGCGGTCGTGCCACGCTCGAGCTGCCGTTCAGCGACAAGCTGATCGGCAATCCCGATACCCGTGTGATCCACGGTGGCGTGGTCACTTCGCTGATCGATACCTGCAGCGGTACAGCCATCTATACCCTGCTGGGCGGGCCGGAACCGCTGGCCACGCTTGATCTGCGCATCGACTATCTGCGCCCGGCCCGGCCGGACGCGCCACTGTATTGCATGGCCGAATGCTACCGCCTGACCGACAATGTGGCGTTCACGCGGGCGACGGCGTATCAGGATGATCCTCAGAAGCCCGTGGCCCACAGCGTGGCGACGTTTGCCCGCGGCATGGACCCGAAAAGCAAGGCGGCCGCATGAGTACATTGCATCCGGTACACAGCATAGAAGACCTGGTCTGCGCCATCGCCGCGATTCCGTATGCCTCTTTATTAGGCATGCAGGTGCGCGATGAAGCCGGTCAGCCCATGTTTTTTCTGCCGTATGCCGAACACAATATCGGCAACACCTTGTTGCCAGCGCTGCATGGCGGCGTCATCGGCGGGTTTCTCGAAAACGCCGCCGTACTGCATTTGATGTGGGCGCGAGAAGCCGAAGGCATTCCGCGTGTGATCGACTTTTCGATCGATTATTTGCGTAGCGGCAAGCCGCAAGATTTGTACTGTCGCTGCGATATCGTGCGCCAGGGCAAGCGCATCGCCAATGTGCTGATGACCGCGTGGCAAGAAGACGCGGCCCGGCCGGTGGCGCAAGCCCGTGCGCACTTTCTGCTGGCCTGAGGGCCACGCACCCGACACATCGTGCGCCGCTGCGGCGGCCGCGTTTTCCACTGCGTAACCAGCAAGGATGATCATGTCCCAGATCTATAACTTCAGCTCCGGCCCCGCGGTACTACCGCGTGAAGTTCTGCAGACCGTGCAGGCCGAATTGACCGACTGGCACGGTTCCGGCATGTGTGTCATGGAGATGAGTCATCGCGGTAAAGAATTTACCCAGATCATCCACGAGGCCGAAGCCGATCTGCGCAAGCTGCTGAATGTACCCGCCAACTATCGCGTGTTGTTTTTGCAAGGCGGCGCGCATTTTAACTTCGGCATGGTGCCACTCAATCTGTCGACTGAGGGTTCGACGGCCGATTACGTCGATACCGGGCACTGGTCGCGCATTGCCATCAAAGAAGCGCGCCGTTACGCCAATGTCAATGTGGTCACCAGCAACGAAGATCGTGGCAGCACTTATGTGCCGGACGAAGCCAGCTGGAAGCGTTCGGCCAGCGCGGCATATCTGCATTACTGCTCCAACGAAACCATCGGTGGCGTCGAGTTTCCGTTTGTGCCCGCCAGCACCTTTGAGGGCAAAGACATTCCGCTGGTGTGCGACATGTCGTCCAACATCCTGAGCCGTCCGCTCGATATCAGCAAATTTGGCGTGATCTACGCGGGTGCGCAAAAGAACATCGGACCGTCGGGCCTGACGCTGGCCATTATCCGCGAAGACCTGCTGGGCCATGCGCGCCCGGGCACGCCGACCATGCTGGATTACCAGGTGCATGCGGCGGCCGATTCGCTCTATAACACCCCACCCACCTTCGGCATTTATGTGGCCGGGCTGGTGTTTAAATGGCTGTTGTCGAATGGCGGCGTGGCCGCGATGGAAGCGCGCAATATCGAGAAGGCGGCGTTGTTATACGAAGTGATTTCGGCCTCCAATGAGTTCTATCGCTGCCCGGTAGAAAAACCATTCCGTTCACGCATGAACGTGCCGTTCTTCCTGCACGATGACGCGCTCAACGCGGCCTTCCTTGAAGGTGCGCAAGCGCACGGTCTGTTGCAACTGAAGGGCCATCGCGCGGTGGGCGGTATGCGCGCCTCCATCTACAACGCCATGCCATTTGAGGGCGTCAAAACCCTGGCAGAATATATGCGTGAATTCGCGCGTTCGCACTGAACGCGCCAGTCAGACCTGATAACACATGAATACTGGAGAAGGCATGTCGGATGACTTGCTGAAGGCGCATCGCGACGCAATCGATGCGATCGACGCCGAAATGTTGAAAATGCTGAACCAACGTGCCGAGCACGCCCGCACCATCGGTGAAATCAAAGGCGGTGGCGTGGTGTACCGGCCCGAGCGCGAAGCGCAGGTGCTGGCACGCATCAAGCAGCTCAACCAGGGCCCGCTGTCGGACGAGACTGCCGCCAAGCTGTTTCGCGAAGTGATGTCGGCGTGTCTGGCGCTGGAGCGCCCGCTGACCATTGCTTATCTGGGCCCGGAAGGCACGTTTAGCCAGGCGGCATCGATCAAGCATTTCGGCCACGCCGCGCACACGCAAGCGTGTACTTCGATTGATGAAGCTTTCCGCGTGGTGGAAAGCGGCTCGGCCGATTATGTAGTGGCGCCGGTCGAAAACTCGACCGAGGGTGCCGTCGGCCGCACGCTGGATTTGATGGTGACCTCGCCGCTGCATATCTGTGGCGAGGTGGTGCTGCGTATTCATCACCATTTGCTGCGCAGCCAGCCCGGCGTCGCGGGCATTTTGCGCGTGTATTCGCATGCGCAAAGCCTGGCGCAATGCCATGAATGGCTGAACAAGAATCTGCCCGCGGGCGTGGAGCGGATTTCGGTCTCCAGCAACGCCGAAGCCGCACGGCTGGCGTCGCGCGAACCCAATAGTGCCGCGATTGCCGGTGATGCCGCTGCCGAGCGTTTCTCGCTGCAACGGCTGGCGGAGAATATCGAAGACGAACCCAATAACACCACGCGTTTTCTGGTGCTGGGCCGGCAACAGACCGGGCCGTCGGGCAAGGATCGCACGTCGCTGGTGATCTCGGCACCCAATCGTCCCGGTGCACTGCATTCGCTGGTCGAGCCGCTGGCCCGTAATGGCGTGTCGATGAGCAAGTTTGAATCGCGCCCCAGCCGTACCGGTTTGTGGGAATACGTATTTTTTGTCGACATCGAAGGTCACGCCAGCGAGCCGCACGTCATGGCCGCGCTGGAAGAACTGCGCGGCGTTGCTGCGTTTGTCAAAGTGCTGGGTTCTTACCCCCAAGCGGTGATCTGAAGTCGTGTTGGAGTCGTTATGAAGTCAGTGGTTGTTTTTTGTGGTTCGCGCCACGGAGAGAAGCCGCAATACGCCGAAGCCGCACATGCGCTCGGCATCCAGTTGGCGCAACGCGGTTTGACGCTGATTTACGGCGGCGGCCGCGTCGGCCTGATGGGCGAAGTTGCGCTGGCCGCATTGCACGCGGGCGGCAAGGTGGTGGGCGTGATCCCGAGTTTTATGAGCGAACGCGAACTGGCGTTGCGCGAATGCACCGAGCTGATCGAAGTCGATTCGATGCACACGCGCAAAGCGCGTATGGCGCAATTGGCGGATGCGTTTATCGCATTGCCCGGTGGTTTCGGGACTTTTGACGAATTGTTCGAGATCCTGACCTGGTCGCAAATCGGCCTGCATGGCAAACCGGTTGGCATCCTCAATACCGCCGGATACTACGACGGCCTGCGCCAGTTTCTGGGCACCACGGTCAGCGAGGGATTTGTGCGTGCCGGTGAGTTCTCCAAGCTGCAATTCGCCGATACGCCGACGGCCATCCTCGACAAACTGGCCGCCACGCCAGCCCTGCCTGGGCGCTGGGAAAAGGCGGATCTGGTCAACAAGACCTGAGCGGTGCGGCGCAGCCGCCTGCATGAATCAATAGCAATCAGAACTGGAAAAACGTATGTCTCTGCGTGAACTTGCCCCTGAATACATCCGCGCCATTGCGCCTTATCAAATCGGTAAACCCATTAGCGAACTGGCGCGCGAAACCGGCATTGCCGAGGCGGATATCGTCAAGCTGGCGTCCAATGAGAACCCGCTGGGGCTGAGCCCGAAGGCGCATGCGGCGATCGAGCAAGCCTTGGCCGAGCTGGCGCGCTATCCGGATGGCAACGGTTTTGATCTGAAGGCCAGGATTGCGCAGAAATATAACGTTGGCCTTGATCAGATCGTGCTGGGCAACGGCTCCAATGACATTCTCGAACTGGTCTCACATGCATTTTTGACCACGCAGGATTCGTCCGTCTATTCGCAATACAGCTTTGCCTGCTATCCGCTGGCGGTGCAAGCGGCCGGTGCGCGCCATATCGCGGTGAAGGCAGTTGAATATGGTCACGACTTGCCCGCCATGCTGGCCGCGATTGCGCCGGATACCAAGGTGGTGTGGATTGCCAACCCGAACAATCCAACCGGCACCTATGTGCGCCCGGGCGATTTGATCGAGTTTCTGGAAGCCTGCCCGGCCAACGTCATCGTGGTGCTGGATGAGGCGTATACCGAATTTCTGCCGCCGGAAAAGCGCACAGACACGCTGGCCTGGGTCAAGCGCTTTCCCAACCTGGTGGTGGTGCGGACTTTTTCCAAAGCATACGGCCTCGCCGGTTTGCGCGTGGGCTTTGCCCTGACCAGCCCGGAAGTCGCCGACATTCTCAACCGTGTGCGCCAGCCGTTTAACGTCAATAGCCTGGCGCAAGCGGCAGCCTGCGCAGCGCTGGATGATGTGGAGTTTCTGGAGCAATCGCGCCGCGTGAACGAGGCCGGGATGAAACAACTGACCGAGGCTTTTGTGCGACTCGGCCTGGCGTTTATCCCGAGCTATGGCAACTTCGTGACTTTCCATTGCGGCGACGCGGCGGCACTGAACCAGTTTCTGCTGAACAAAGGCGTGATCGTGCGTCCGATTGCGGGCTACGGTTTGCCGGACAGCCTGCGGGTATCGATTGGATTGCCGGAAGAAAACGCACGCTTTATTGCTGCGCTGGAGCAAGCGCTGGGCGACTGAACCCGCCGCCAGCAAACAGAGTACGGGCCGTCACTGCTTTATGCGGTCGCGGCCCGATTTCTTTGCGCCTGGCGCAGGTTGTCGAAGGTGTACACGGCAAGCGCGATCCAGATGATGGCGAAGCCAAAGAAACGTTGCTCATCAAACGGCTCATGCCAGAGCAGCGTGCCGAGGATAAACTGCACGGTCGGCGCAAGGTATTGCAACAAGCCCAGTGTACTGAGCGGGATGCGCTTGGCGCCGAGGGCAAACAGCAGCAGCGGGATGGCCGTAACCGGGCCCGCCAGCACCAACAAGGCCTGCAGGCTGAGCGGCGCATTGAGCATCATGCTATGGCCCTGCACGGCCAGCACGGCCAGCCAGATCAAGGCAAACGGAAACAGCACCAGTGTTTCCAGGGTCAGCCCTTCCAGTGCGCCTACCGGATTGGTTTTGCGCAGCAAGCCATAAATGCCAAAGGTGCAGGCCAGGCCCAGCGAAATCCACGGCAGCGTGCCCGCCTGCCAGGTCAGCCAGAACACGCCTGCCGCCGCAATCGCCACCGCCAGCCATTGCCCCGCCCGCAGGCGTTCGCGCAATACCAGCACCCCCAACAAAACATTCACCAGCGGCGTAATGAAATAACCGAGGCTCGCGTCGATAACGCGGTTATTGGCGACTGCCCAGATGTAGATAAACCAGTTGGCCGAGAGAAACAGCGCGGTGCAGGCAATGCGCGGCATCAAGCCCGGTTGCGCCAGCGCCGGTTTCAGCCATGACCACTGCTTGCGTAGGGCCAGTACGATGCCGAGGAAGACCAGCGACCACGCGATGCGGCACATCAATACTTCAGCGGGCGATACGCCTTGCAAGGCTTTGAGATAGAGCGGCAGCAGGCCCCACAGCAGATAGGCGAGGGCGGCAAAGGCAACGCCAGATTGCATGGCTGGATACCGGGAAAAGAACAAGGCCGCCGATGATACCTGGCGGCCTGATCTGTGCAAAGTCTGCGTAATGCCAGGCGGGGGCCATGCGCATTACGCGATACGTTGGGCGTGGGGGCTTAATCTGCGCCGAGCAAGCCAGCCGCAGCCAGTTCACGGATACGGCGCACCGTGTCTATGTCGGCTTCTTGATAAGCCGACTTTACATAGGACGCGTAGTAGGCGTCTTCGGCCGCTTCCGAGCCCGGCGTGGCGGTTTCGGGCAGGCTGGTGCGGTAGATAAAACGCACAAACAAATGCAAGGGCTCGGGTTGCTCCAGCCGCATGGTGAGCACGCCGCCGTTATGCTGATCATTGGGCTGCGTGTCATAAATGATTTCGCGGCCCGTATCCCATTCGATGTGATCGCGGATATTGAGCTTGCCGAGGGCAAATTCGCGCACCAGAAAATCATCACCGCGTTCCATGATTTCCAGTTCGCTGATGTCTTCCTGAAAATCTTGCGGCTTTTCAGCGCGCCACATCAGGCCGCGCCAGACTTGCGCAGGCGTTAACGTGGTCAGCATCGGGTTGTTGGGGTCGTTGATTTCGACCAGATGTTCAAAGATCAAAGCGGTGACTCCTGTTCAACATGGCTGACTAGATCGGGGCAAAACCCGCTAACCCAATCCGGCAAACAAAAACAGGGCCGTAACGGCCCCGTTTTTAGCGAACACATCGGCTTAACGATGACGGCCGTGGGTACGGCGCGGCTGGTCAAACCACGTCGACACCGGGGTGTTTTCGTTGCTCAGCGGCTGGGCATCGCCACGCCGGATGGCTTCACGCAGCGAGGCGTCCACCTTGGGTGCGGCATTACCGTTGCCATTGCCATTGCCACCGCGGGCGCCACCGGCATTACTGCGCGGTTGACCGGTGCCACTGCCCTGACCTGCACGGCCCTGGCGCGCCTGACCATTGCCAGCGGCCTGACCTTGCGCGCGGCCCTGGCCACCCTGACCACCGTTGCGACCTTGACGCGGCTGCCCGTCGCCACGGGCCTGGCCTTCGCCACGCGGTGCACGCGGTTGACCCTCAGCGCGGCCTTCACCACGCGGTGCGCGCGCCTGGCCATCGGCACGGCCTTCGCCGCGCGGTGCCCGCGCCTGACCGTCTTCGCTGCGCGCCTGGCGCGGTTGCCCATCGCCCGTTTTGGCGCCACGGCCTTGCCGTTGCTGACCGTTGCTGCGGCCTTCGCCACGCGGCTGACCTTCAGCGCGCGGTTGACGTGGGCGCCGCGGCTGTTGGCCTTCTTCGCCCACGACTGCGCTGTCGCTATCCGCACCGGCTTCGGCACGATCACGGCGCGGTGCCTGACCGCGTTGGCCACGACCGGCACCACCGCTGCGCGCTTGCTGATCGCCACGGCCTTGACCACGGCCCTGGCCCTGTTGCTGGCGACCACGGCGGCCTTGTTCAATCGGCTCCGCCTTGGCATTCGGATCCGGCTCGAAGCCCGGCACAATTTCGCGCGTCAGGCTGCGTTTGGTCAGCTTTTCGATATCCGACAACAGTCGCATTTCGTCTATGCATACCAGCGACAGCGCTTCGCCTTCGGCACCGGCACGGCCGGTACGGCCGATACGGTGAACGTAGTCTTCAGCCACCATGGGCAGCTCAAAGTTGATCACGTGCGGCAGTTCTTCGATGTCGATGCCACGGGCGGCGATGTCGGTTGCCACCAGCACTTGCAGCGTGCCGGATTTGAACTCGCTCAGCGCACGGGTACGGGCCGACTGGCTCTTGTTACCGTGGATGGCAAGAGCGGGAATTTCTTCTTTGCTGAGTTGTTCCGCTAGCCGGTTGGCACCGTGTTTGGTGCGCGTGAATACCAGCACCTGGAACCAGTTGTTCTGCTTGATCAGATGCGCCAGCAACTGGCGTTTCTTTTCGCGATCAACCAGCACCACTTTTTGCGTAATGGCTTCAACCGTCGCATTGCGACGTGCCACTTCGATCAGCACGGGCTGGTTCAGCAGGGTGTCGGCCAGTTGCTTGATTTCGTCCGAATAAGTGGCCGAGAACAACAGGTTCTGGCGTTTTTTCGGCAGCAGGGCCAGCACTTTTTTAATGTCGTGGATAAAGCCCATGTCCAGCATGCGGTCGGCTTCATCCAGTACCAGGATTTCTACCGTCGACAGATCGACCGTGCCTTGCTGGGCGTGGTCGAGCAAGCGGCCGGGCGTGGCAACCAGAATATCCACGCGGCCCTTGAGCGCCTTGATCTGTGGATTGATGCTCACACCGCCAAAAATGCAGTGCGATTTGTGTTCGGTGTATTTGCCGTAATCGCGCACGCTTTCTTCAACTTGCGCGGCGAGTTCACGGGTGGGGGTCAGCACCAGCGCACGGATCGGGGCTTTTTCGCCGCGTTTGACCGTAATCGGATTGGCGCTAAGTAATTGCAGAATGGGCAGGGTAAAGCCGGCGGTTTTGCCGGTGCCGGTTTGCGCACCGGCCATGATGTCGTCTCCGGCAAGAACGGCCGGGATCGCTTGGGCTTGAATGGGGGTCGGTTCGGTGTAACCCAGTTCGGTTACGGCGCGAACGAGTTCATCCGCGAGTCCTAAAGCGGAAAAGGTCATGCAAATAACTCCAGAGCGTGTATCGGCCCACGCCGCGTGCGCGGCCCAGTCCAGAGCGGATACAGAGAATTGTCAGGTGAGAACGGCGACGACTGGTACGCTCAGCGTGGTTCGGTTTATTTGGCTTTAAGGCAACTGCCGGCGTCGACAGTTTGCGCTATCAGAAAACCTGCATGCTGGTTGCACACCCGGTATTGGCTGCCTGAGGGGTACGGCGCCAGTTTGCGACCACGCCGGGCACATTATACGCATGCCATCCCCCCCGTCGAGTGTTTTGCCGGAAACACCTGTCAGCGCGATGACATCACGCGCCGTTTTCAGGCAACCGGGTGGCGACAACGCATTGATAAACGCCGCCAAAAAAGGTGCGTTTGTGCCAGTGGAATAACTGCGGCGCGTGGGCGTAGCTGTAGATTTCGCGCTGCCACAAGGCATAGGCAAACGGCTCCAGCCATGCATTGACGCCGCGTAGCAACCAACCAACCGGATGCCACCATGCCGGTTTGTGGTAATCGACAAACACCGCCTCAGCGCCTGGCGCCAGTTGCTCCAGCATACGATTGACCACGGCGGATTTTTTGTCTTCCGGCACTTCGTGCAGCAAAAAGAAACTGCAGATCAGATCGTACTGGCCCACGCCAGCAAACTGCGCTGCGTCGTATTGCCACACTTTGGCCCAAGGCATGCCTTCAAGCTTGGCGCGCGCATGGCGTACCTGCGCGGGCGTCACGTCGGTCAGGTGGAACGCGCCCGTCGCCTCAACCCGGCGCGCCGCCCGCTGTACCAGATCACCGTACACATGCGCCACTTGCCACACCCGCGCGCAGGGGCGGATACGCTCCAGATAGGCGCGCATCAGGCGTTGGTCTTGCGCAAACAACAAGGTGCGCACCACCAGATTGCGGTCCAGCCAACGCACATTGCGAGAATTGACATAGGCCCAGTCATACACTTCGAGCATGTAATCGGGCACGCCATGATGATCGGGTTCAAGGTCGGGCCGTGGCGTGGTGGGCAGCGTGTCGACAAGCGTTTCTGGTCGCGGAGGTGTAGTCATGATGGGGCATAGCCTCTACAAAGAAAGACCACAGCATGGCAGTTTGCGAATGGTCTGATATTGCGCTGCACCAAATTCTGATCACAAAAACACTTGTGCGTGCGCGCGGCGGCTCCATCTGCCAGGATGACGCGACCGATCGGTCTAAACCGGCGGCGCCAGGTTGTGCTTATCAACTGATTGCGGAGTACCTGCCCGATGTCTCATCTGTTTGCCCCATTTCAATTACGCGGCGTGACCTTTCCAAACCGCGTGGTCATCTCGCCCATGTGCGAATACTCGGCCGTCGACGGTGTCGCCACCGACTGGCATCTGGTCCACCTTGGCAGCCGTGCCGTCGGCGGTGCTGGCCTGGTGATCCTGGAAGCGACCGCAGTCAGCCCGGAAGCACGCATCAGTCCCGCTGATCTGGGGCTGTGGAACGATACCCAGACCGCCGCGCTCAAGCGCATCGTTGATTTTATGCATCAGCAAGGTAGCGCGGCCGGGGTGCAACTGGCACATGCCGGCCGCAAAGCCAGCACTTACGCCCCGTGGGCCGGCAATGGCGCGGTCAGCAAAGCACAGGGCGGTTGGGATGTGGTGGCGCCGTCGGCGGTACCGTTCTCGCCAGAATATCCGCAGCCGCAGGCACTGGATCAGGCGGGTATCGATAAAGTGGTGGCAGATTTCGTCGCCGCCACGCAACGTGCGCTGGCCGCCGGTTTTGACGTGATCGAAATCCACGCCGCCCATGGTTATCTGCTGCATCAATTCCTGTCGCCGCTTTCCAATCAGCGTACTGACCAATACGGCGGCAGCCTGGAGAACCGGGCGCGCTTGTTGCTGGCGGTGACCAAAGCCGCGCGCGCTGCATGGCCCGCTGAATTGCCTTTGTTTGTACGTTTATCGGCCACCGATTGGGAAGAGGGTGGCTGGACCGTGGATGAGACCGTCACCGTATCGCGCTGGCTGAAAGAAGCCGGTGCCGACCTGATTGATGTGTCGAGCGGTGGCTCGGTGCCAGCGCCCAGAATTCCGGTTGGCGCGGGCTACCAGGTGCCGTTTGCCGAACGCGTGCGCAAAGAAGTTGAGGTACCTACCGGCGCCGTCGGCATGATTACCGATCCGATGCAAGCCGATCAGCTTGTGCGCAATGGCCAGGCTGATCTGGTGTTGATTGCGCGGGAATCGCTGCGCGATCCGTACTGGCCGCTGCACGCGGCCACCGCGCTGCACCAGACGCCGCACTGGCCGGAGCAATATCTGCGCGCGGCGCCCAAAGGCGCAGTGGCACGCAAACCGTTGGGAGCCGACGCATGAAGCTGGCATTTATTGGATTGGGGCAAATGGGCGCGGGCATCGCGGCCAATCTGCTCAAGGCTGGCCACGATGTGACGGTGCACAACCGCAGCGCCGCCAAGGCCGAGGCCTTGTTGCAGCAGGGCGCGCACTGGGCCGCCACCCCGCGTGAAGCGGCGATCGGGGCCGAAGCGGTGTTTACCATGGTGGCCGACGATGCTGCGCTTTTGGGTGTAACCCAGGGTGAGCAGGGCTTGCTGGCAGGTTTAGCGGCCGGCGCCGTGCATGTGTCGATGAGCACGGTCAGCTCGGCCTTGGTGGAGCAGTTGGCGCTCAGCCACGAAGCCGCAGGGGTCACGCTGGTGGCGGCGCCGGTATTTGGTCGCCCCGATGTGGCCGCGGCCGGCAAGCTCACTGTGGTTGCCGCAGGTGCGGCCGCCGCCATCGAAAAAGTGCGTCCGGCGCTGGAAGCCGTAGGCCAGAAACTGTTCGAGATAGGCACGCAGCCGCAACAAGCGGCCTTGATCAAACTGATCGGCAACTTCTTGATCAGTGCCGTGATCGAGGGGCTGGGCGAGGGCGCTGCCCTGGCCCGCAAAGCCGGGGTGGAGCCCGCCACGCTGATCGAGGTGCTGACCAGCACTTTGTTCAACGCGCCGGTTTATCACACCTACGGCAATCTGATTGCGCAAGGCCAATATCATCCGGCCGCGTTTGCTTTGCCGCTCGGTGCCAAAGACAACCGGCTGGTGCTGCAAGCGGCCGAGGCGCTCAATGTGCCGCTGCCGTTTGCCAGTGTGGTGCGCGACAAGTTTGTGCAGGCGCAGGCCCTGGGTCTGGGCGATGCCGATTGGTCGGCTATCGCCAGCGTCGCGGCGACCAACGCCGGTCTGTGAGCGCAGCGTGGTAATGCCAAAAAGGGCGGCCTGGGCCGCCCTTTTTTACCGCAGTACCTGCCGCGCCCACTCAGGCATTGATGCGGTTGCGGCCCGCGCGTTTAGCGGCATACAAGGCCATGTCCGCGCGTGCCAGCAAAGCCTGATGCGGCTCATCGCTGCGCAGCGCGGCCGCGCCTATGCTGACCGTAACGTGCAATTCTGCCTCGATGGCGCGCCAGTCATAAGCCGCCACCGCATGGCGCACACGTTCTGCCACATGGCTGGCCGCCTCCAGCGAGGCACCGGGCAGTAGCAGGGTAAATTCTTCGCCGCCATAGCGCGCCACGAATTCGTTGTTGCGACAAGTCTGGCCGATCAGCTTGACCACCTGCTGCAAGACCTTGTCGCCCACCAGATGGGTAAAGCGATCGTTGATTTCCTTGAAGTGATCCAGATCGATCATCAACACGGACATCGCCTGTTGTGAACCGCGGGCTTCGGCATGCAAGGTTTGCAGGCGCTCTTCCAGCGCCCGCCGGTTCCATGCGCCGGTCAAGGGGTCAGTCTGCGCCGCGCTCGACAGGTTCTGGATGGTCTGTTCATGCGTCTGCACCCGTGCCATCAAATGATGGTTTTCGTGGCGCGCCTGCTCCAGCTCCATACGTTGTTCCAGCTTGTGCAAACGCCGTTGCGTCGCGCGTTGCAGGCGCTGCTCACGCGCGCGTTGTTGCAGCGTGATCTGGCATTGATGCAAAGCACGGTGATGCAACAACGCCAGCTCATGTTGCGCGCCGTCTTTATACAACTGGTACAGCAAGCGATGTGCTTGCAGCGTCTGCCATGAGGCATTCACGGCGGTGGCAAATTCGAGTGCTTCATGCAGCGATTGAATGGCGTCCTCGGGATCGCCGTTGCGCGTTAGATAAGTGCCATGCGACAGCAAGGCCAATGCGCGCGCCCATCGGAACAAGGGGCCTGCATCACGCGACAAGGCCAGCGCCTGGCTGATCCAGCGCTGCGCTTCTTCGGCATGGCCGGCAGCGGCATGGGCCTCGGCGTAATACACCGCCAGTTCCACATGCCAGGCTTCATAGCCCTGCACTTCGGGCAGCGCATCGTGGGCAATCTTGAGCGCGACAAAGGCGCTGGGGATCTGGCCGAGGCGCAGGTAATCGGTGGCCAGGCACAGATAGATTGCGCTGTAGATGGTCGGGTCGTAAAACGCCAGGCCGTAGCCAGCCGAGCGCAAATGATGCGACTTGGCTTGCTCGTAATCTTCCAGCGCGTAATAGATCTTGCCAACGCCTAGATGGCCGCACACGCACATCGCGGTGTCTTGCGCTTCCATCGCATATTCGAGGCACTCCACCCAATGGCGCATCGCCATGTCAAAGCGGCCGTGCATCAGCGCCAGGTCGGCTGCGCGGTCGAGAGCCATCGGCAAGTCCGCATCCAGGCGCTGGCGGCGCGCCAGGTCGATGGCTTTTTCCAGCAAGCCAGCGGCAGCGTCCTCACCTTCCCAACTCAGTGCCAGCGCGTGGTACAGCTGCGCCCGGCTCAGCGTTTTGCGGGCGCGCAATACGCTGGCTTCTTCCGCGATATCGAGTGCGGCGCGGCGTGCTTCGTCGGGCGCCGATTTCAGAAACAAACGCACGCGATCGAGTTCGGCGTCGAGCAGGGTGATGGGTTCGAGGCTCATGGCAACAAGTCCATTGCATCAAACGTGGTCCGCGGCAAATGTGCGAGCGGCGGTGCCTTGAGCACGCTGCGGAACGCGGTGCGGTGATCGTGCACGCGACAGGCACGCAGCACAATGCGCGGCTGCGGCTCGGTCTGCATGGTGGCAATCAGCGCTTCGAGCGCTTGCAACAAGGGCTTGACCACGCCATCGAGTTGCTCGCCGGGCACGATCAGCACAAAGCTGGCGGTTGAATAACGCGCGGCAAACCAGGCGTGGCGCAGCGTAAATGTGGCGAGCGCGCGGCCGAGATCAGCCAGCATCTGGTCGCCGGTGGCAAAGGAATAACGCTCGCTGATGGCGTTGAGGTTTTCCAGTCGCACATTCAGCAGGGTGACCGTCTGGCCATCGAGGCGCCCCAGTTCTTGCTCCAGCCCGCCGCGATCAATCAGTGCCAACTCGCTGCGCAGGGTCTGGCGCGCCTGGGTGGCCAGCCGTTGTGCGTTGGAGGCGTGGCGCTCCAGCAAACGGTCGGTCTCTTTGCGTGCCTGTATCACTTCAAGCCGCAATTCCAGCTGCGCCAGGCGCCGGTGCGAAGGGCGGCTGCCCGGGTCATCAAGGCTGGACAGGTAGCGCAAGCGCACATCGTGATAGGCCTCGTGCGCGGCCAGTGCCTCGGCAAAATGCCCGCGCGCTTCTTCTGCGGCGCACAAAGACAGATACAGGGATTGCAGCAAATAGCCGGTATCGAAGGCATGGGCCGCGGCAATGGCCTGATGCAGGCAGACCACGGCCTCGTCAAACTGGCGGGCGTGCCGGTGCAGACGGGCCAGCTCGTTCAGACATTGCACTTCGACCCAGGGCGCGCCGCCATTGGCCATGCGCAGCGCTTCATGCAGCTCGCGCGTGGCGCGGGCGGTGTTGCCGTTTTGCGCTTCGATCAGACCGTTGTAATAGTGAATTTCGGCCAGCCAGGTCGGATTGGCTTCAGCCGAAACCAGGTCTTGTGCCGCATGCAGCAGCGGCTGCGCCTGGCGGATCAGACGTTGCCGGGTGTAATCGCCTGCCAGCGCGATCGCGCATTGCGCGATGATGCGCGGCTGCCCGCTTTGGCAAGCAAAATCATAGGCTTGGCGCCGCAATGCCATGGCGCGCTGCGGCTCTTCGATAATCTGGTAGTAGTTGCCGATGCCCAGATAGGCAAGGGCGGATAGATGCGGTTGGCGGCTGAGCATGCTGAGCTCCAGCGTCGCCATCCAGGTGTCCAGCGCTACGCCATAACGGCCTTGGGCGCGTTGGCATTCCGCCAGCACCCAGAGCACGCGCGCGCGCAGATCGGGCAGACGGTCACACAATTTAAGCCCACGCCGCGCTGCCGTCGCGCCTTGGCGAAAATGCATCAACGCCCATCGCGCGCGGGCTTCCACTTCCCAGCTTTCTGCCAGCGTTTCCAGCGCCGTTGGCGCGCAGGCGCGCCTTGCCTGGCGGGCCAGTTTAAGGGCCAGCCCGGCATCCGAATCCACCTTGGAGCAGGCAGTTTCGAGCAACGCGGAGGCGTTTACGGTTTTCACGGCGGCAGACGTGCTTGTGGTTGTGGGATCGACGGGTCAGTCTATATTAGAAAATTCTTTCTTGCTCATGTAGACAGTCCGTTTGTCGTTTTCCTGCCATATCCTGCCGTTTTCGTAAGTTTGAAGGTGCGCAAAAGATAAGAGTTGCGCTGGCCATGCACAAAAATCGCTCAGCAAGGGGCTGTGTAAGCGTAAACGTAAGCTGGGGCGCCACGCAGTTTCAAACCGTGGCGACCGCCCGCGTGAACGCCGGATGGCACGGCAGGCGCGTGCGATCCCTGTATACTGCCGCCTTTATGTAACACCCTGAGCAGGAGGCGCCATGCCTATCAATCATTACGATCTGCAGCGTCTGGCCGCAATCAAGATCAAGGAAGACATCCGCAAAAAGGGTTCGCCGGACCGTTTTGGCAAAGATTCTTCGGGCAACCAGGATCGCCCCAAAGGCAAATCACTGGTCGAACGCCTGATCCAGAAAAAGATCGAAGCCGGCGATAACGACAAGTAAGCGCCGTCGCAGCAATAAAAAAACCGCCATCCGGTTGCCCGGTGGCGGTTTTTGTTTGGGCGCTACGCTGGCGATTAGCTGGCGTCGGCCACGCAATCAACAAAGTAGGTGGTGGTATTGCCTTCCTTGACGGCGACCAGACCGTGGATATAGGTCTCGAAGCCGGGGAAGTTATTGTTGAATTCGCGAGCGAACTTCAGGTATTGCACGATGGTGTGATTAAACACCTCGCCCGGAATCAGCAAGGGAATGCCCGGCGGATACGGTGTCAGCATCACGGCGGTGATACGGCCTTCCAGTTCGTCCAGCGGCACGCGTTCGATTTCGCGATGCGCCATCTTGGCAAACGCCTTGGCCGGTTTCAGTGCCGGCACCAGGTCGGACAGATACATCTCGGTGGTCAGGCGCGCCACATCGCGAGCCTTGTAGATACCGTGGATTTGCTGGCACAGATCGCGCAGGCCGATGCGTTCGTACTGCGGAAACTGCTGCACGAATTCCGGCAGGATGCGCCACAGCGGCGCGTTCTTGTCGTAATCGTCCTTGAACTGTTGCAGCGCGGTCAGCAGCGTGTTCCAGCGGCCTTTGGTAATGCCGATGGTGAACAGGATAAAGAACGAATACAGGCCGGTTTTCTCGATCACCACGCCATGCTCGGCCAGATATTTGGACACGATTGAAGCGGGGATGCCGGTCTCGGCAAAGTCGCCGGCCATGTTCAGGCCCGGGGTGATGATGGTGGCCTTGATCGGGTCCAGCATGTTGAAGCCTTCGGCCACATCGCCGAAACCATGCCATTCTTCACCCGCCTTCAGCATCCATGCATCACGGTGGTCGAGGCCTTCATCGGTCAGATCAGCCGGGCCCCACACTTTGAACCACCACGAATCACCGTACTCTTCGTCCACCTTGCGCATGGCGCGGCGGAAGTCGAGTGCTTCGGACAACGATTCTTCCACCAGCGCGGTGCCGCCTGGTGCTTCCATCATCGCGGCCGCCACATCGCAGCTGGCGATAATCGCGTACTGCGGGCTGGTGGAGGTATGCATCAGATAGGCTTCGTTGAAGATGTCGCGGTCGAGTTGGTTCTCTTGCGCATCCTGCACCAGAATCTGCGACGCCTGGCTCAAGCCCGCCAGCAGTTTGTGCGTGGATTGGGTGGAGAAAATCATCGACTCTTTGCAACGCGGACGGCCTTCGCCAATGGCGTGGTAATCGCCATAGAAATCATGGAAGGCGGCGTGCGGCAGCCATGCTTCGTCAAAGTGCAGCGTCTCGATCTTGCCATCCAGCAAGCCCTTGATCTCTTCGACGTTGTACATGATGCCGTCGTAGGTGGACTGCGTAATGGTCAGCACGCGCGGTTTGACGTCCGGGTCGGCTTCGAGCTTTTCGCGGCAGAACGGGTTGGCCAGCATTTTGCGGCGGATGTTTTCCGGCTCGAATTCGCTGCGCGGAATCGGGCCGATGATGCCGTAGTGGTTGCGCGTGGGCATCAGGAACACCGGCACCGCGCCGGTCATCATGATGGCGTGCAGGATGGACTTGTGGCAGTTGCGGTCGACCACCACGATATCGCCGGGCGCCACGGTGCTGTTCCACACAATCTTGTTGGATGTGGAGGTGCCGTTGGTAACAAAGAACAAATGGTCGGCATTAAAAATGCGCGCGGCATTGCGTTCTGATGCAGCCACCGGGCCGGTGTGATCCAGCAACTGGCCCAGCTCGTCAACGGCGTTACACACGTCGGCGCGCAGCATGTTTTCGCCAAAGAACTGGTGGAACATCTGACCCACCGGCGACTTCAGAAACGCGACGCCACCAGAGTGACCCGGGCAGTGCCAGCTGTACGAACCGTCTTGAGCGTAATGCGTGAGCGCGCGGAAGAACGGCGGGGCCAGCGTATCCAGATAGGAACGCGCTTCGCGGATAATGTGACGCGCCACAAATTCGGGCGTGTCTTCGTGCATATGAATAAACCCGTGCAGTTCGCGCAGCACATCGTTGGGGATGTGGCGGGCGGTGCGGGTTTCGCCATACAGATAGATCGGGATGTCCGGATTGCGACGGCGAATTTCTTCCACAAAATGGCGCAGACTGGTCAGCGCATGTTGCGTTTCTTCGGCACTGCCGCCACCGAATTCCTCATCATCAATCGACAGGATAAAACCGGCCGCGCGGCTTTGTTGCTGCGCGAATGAAGTCAGATCGCCATAGCTGGTATAGCCGATGACATCCATGCCCTCGGCCTCGATGGCTGCGGCAAGTTCACGAATACCTGATCCGCTGGTGTTTTCCGAGCGGAAATCTTCATCGATGATAACGAGGGGAAAATAAAAACGCATGCCAATGTCCTTCTGTAAAAAACATTAGCGCTTCGGGCACGAGGCTTATAGGCGCAACTAAAAAATGGGCGCTAGGGCCGTGTGCCTGGGGTGCAGGCACAAGACCCATCCTCCGCATGGCGGTGGACGGCGGCTGCGGGCTCTGACCTGGCAGGCGTTAAAACGTTGCAGGGCAAGGCTTGCCGCCGGTTCTATACCGGTCTGGGACGTCCGTGAAAGGCGCGTATATTAACCGGTTTTGCCGCGTTGAAAATGGCGAATTGATGAAATGCGCATCACGTGCCGCCCCTGCGGCCTGATGTCGGCGCTTTTCTCGCAATTAGCAGCTTTTTGAGAGTGGATTCGCAGACGTTGGCGTCTGCCGCTGGGATCAGCCCAGGCGTTGGTGTGCAGCCCGATGCAGCCTGTCGTGCACGGCCAGCCAGGCCGGGTTGGCCGGGGGCAATTGCAGATAAATAGCGTGATAATTGCCACGATCAAGTTGACGGAGCGTGTCGTAGATCTGGCGCGCATATTCGGTGGGCTCGGCCGCCAGCGCCACCTGGTCAAGACCACAGACGGGGGCAGCTGGGCCACAGCTGATCAGCGCAACCCGTTCACCGCGTTCAAAGGCCAGATAGGCCTGATCATTGACCCGTTGCGCTGCGCCCGTAATCAATGGTGTGCGCGGGGAATAATGGGAATCGAGCAGGCCCGAGACGCGTACCTTGGCGGTGTCGGCCTTCTGATGATGTTGCAAGCGCAATCCCAGTACGTCTTCAATCGCCTCTCGACTTACGCCACCCGGCCGCAGCAAGGTCGGCGCGCCTGCCGCCAGGCCAACGATGGTGGATTCAACGCCAACATCGCAGGCGCCGCCATCCAGCACAATCGGCAAGGCGTCAGCAAATTCGTCATGGACGTGCTGCGCCGTGGTCGGGCTGACGTGGCCAAAGCGATTGGCCGACGGCGCCGCCAGACCGCCTCCAAACTGCTGCAACAAGGCCTGCGCCACCGGGTGCGATGGTGCGCGTAAACCGACCGTATCCTGTCCGCCCGTCACTGCGTCCGGCACATGCGGCTGGCGTGGCAAAATCAGCGTGAGCGGGCCCGGCCAGAAAGCCTCGGCCAGTTGCCACGCGGCATCGGGAATGTTTTGCGCCCATTGCTGCAATTGCTGCGCCCCGGCGATGTGAACGATGACCGGGTGATCAGCGGGGCGGCCTTTAAGCGCAAAAATCGCGCGGACCGCAGCCGAGTTATCTGCATCTGCGGCCAGGCCATAGACGGTTTCTGTAGGCAAGCCGATAAGGCGGCCATCGCGTAATGCATGGATAGCGAGATCGAGACTGGCAGCGGAAACAGGTAAGACAGGCATGGCGCAAACTTCAATTCAGGGGTGGGGGCAGGGCATGATTATACCGGCAATCCAGTCCACCCCGGCGCGCGCATGCAGCCAGCTGCCGGCGGATGGACGCACAACGGCCCGCCGCTGCGAGGCATAGGCGGGCCGTTGGGTCTGCTGGCAAGGCGCTTAGAAGCGCTCAGGCATCTTTTGCAGCAGGATGATGCGTTTGTTTTCCAGGCGCACATAGCCGCCGAAAACCAGCTCTTTAAGAATGCGCGCAATCATTTCGCGCGAGGAACCGACGCGATCGGCAATCGCCTGTTGCGTCAGCGGTTCGGTGATCATCACCACGCCGCCTTCCTGTTCTTCTTGCGGCAAACCTTCAAACAGCGCCCGGACGCGGCCGTAAACATCCAGCAGCGCCAGGTTTTTCATGGTGGCAGACAGATTGCGCACCATGCGGGCCAGATTGAGGATGAGCTTGTCTTTAAGCTGGGGATACGCATCCATGGCGGTGCGGAAATCCTGCTTGGTAAACATCAGGAAGGTGGAGTCTTCTTCGACCTGCGCCGACCAACTGCGCGGTGAGTCGTCGATCATCGACACCTCGCCGAACACATCGCCGGGCTCGCCAATCAAAAAGACGAATTCTTTGCCCTGGTTGTCGCTGGTAAATGAGCGTGTACGGCCTTCGACCAGTAAGTACATCGCTTCGCCCGGGTCGCCTTCGCGGAACAGGAAAGTGCCCTTGGGCAGGTGGCGCTTGACCGCAGCCTGCAGGACGACTTCCAGATCCTCTTCCGAGAAATCCTCGAAGGCGGGTATGTTGCTCAAGAAATTCTTCAAGGTTGTATCCATTTATCTAACGTCTCCTGGAACTCAACCGTCGTGTGCTTTCGCAGCGGCTGAGGCTGCTGATGCATTACTCTTCGGTGTCTCGGTGGCATCGTCATGCGCGTCGCCTGGACCGCAGTTATCAGGAGGCGGAGGCACGATCTCCATTTTTTTGGAAATCATGTACTCGTTCATTTCTCGCCAGCCGCCAAAAATATCTGCTTTGGCGACCCGCCCGTTGCGCTTGTAACAATCCTCCAGACCGCGTCCGCTCTCGCGGCACGCTGCGCCGATCGCCTTGCCATTAGCTTGCTGTTTGTTGAGCAGCGTATTGACCTGATCACACCCGGTCATGCCCAACGCCGCCAACGCCATGGTCAGGCTCATCAGTACACATCGCGACATCATTCAACCTCGGTTATCCTGGTTTACGTTATATCGGGTTGAACCGTACCTACTTTAGAACGCTTTTGCCATCACCGCGAGCGCCGCGCACTGCTGTTTAAAACAAAAGGCGCCGCAGCGCCCCTTGCTTATACGGGTTGCTCGATGCCAGCCAGTAACCAGCGCGCGCCCGGCGCGGGTTGCTTGGTGAAATGCCAGACTTCTTCAAACGGAATGGCCGGGGCGTTAACGCGTTCGCTGACCAGACCTTTGAACCGCACGCTGGCAACAACCTGGCCGGGCTGTTCAGCCACGTCCAGCAAATCAATATCCAGCGACGGAAAGTCGGCGATATCGCGATTGGCGTCGATTTCGTCATGCAGCGCTGTGAAAAGTTCCGGTGTGAGGTATTTCCGTAGCTCTTCGAGCTGATCCGGACTATTCAGCGCCTGCAAATGCTGGAAGCTGGCTTTGGCGTGGCGCAAAAACGCGGCCGTATCGGTGCCTTCCGGCAGTTTTTGCGGCGCTTGCTGGCCATTACTCATGGCATTTTCGCCAATGCGATAAACCTTCTGGCCTTGGGTATTCAGTTTGGTCGGGTCATTCCAGCCCGGTACCGGTCGGGTTTCCGGGTAGGCATTCACAATGGGCCGCTCACGGCGGCGCAAGAACATAAAGCCGGCGAACGTCAACAGACCCAACAACAGCAGCCAGCCCCAAGGCACGCCACCGCTCGATTCAGCCGCACCGGATGCATGATTGTTGCCGCTGCGTGCCAGCGCATACCCGGCGGCCGCGCCCACCGCGGCACCAGCCAGTGCCGTGCCCACGCCCGCGTTACCGCGTTGCGCGGGGGGCGCCTGCGGCGCTTCACGCTGGGGCGGTGGGGCCTGACGGCTGATCTGACCGCGCTGCATGCCCGCAGAACGGCCGCCCCCCAGTCGAGCCGCTTCGGCTTGCGCACCAAGGGTAAGAGCCAGAATAAGCGTCGCAAGAAACAGGCGCGATCCGGTCAATCTATTCAGCATTAATAAAAGTCCATGTCAAACGTTTGTCAGTTTGCATTTTTCAGCAAGCTGGATCGTACATTAGGGAGGGCTTAAATGGCGAGCGTCTCTATGGTGATGCATGCACTTTTTTCTGTATAACCCAAAACCGCTTTTCTACCGCATTGGCGCTACAGACGGTCTATATCAGCCGCTGGGTGCCCGTTCCGACGGCAACAGGGTCGTGGTATCAGCGCGACACCCGGCCTTGTTTTGCACGGGGCTCCGCGCTTGCCACAAGCCAACACGGCACGTCAGTCCACAGTTTGTCAGTTTGCGTTCGGATTAATCTTACAAGGGTAAGTGGCGGCGACGGTCTTGCAAGCACTAGACTCCGCGCGCGCGACGGGGTTCAACGCAGGTGCGTCAAGGGTGTGATCAGAACGATCAAAAGAATGTAGATCTATTACGCCGCAGCGTGGCGCTCGATGCGGACGCCCACCTGGCCCACATCTTGCAGAATGCCGGGCTTGGTTACAGCAACATTGACCCACGGCGCTTTGAATTCACCAAGCAGGAGTGTGGCGATGTGTTCGGCCAGCGCTTCGAGCAGCAAAAACTGCTGTTGCTGCAGACTGGCGCGCAGGCGTTGCACCACTTTGTCGTAGTCGATGGTATCGACCAGATCGTCCGATGCGCTGGCATCGCGCGACGGCAGGCCGATTTCAAGGTCAAGTATCACCGGCTGTTGCGCGGTGCGCTCCCAGTCATACCAGCCGATCAGTGTGGTGGCGCGGACTTCGCGCAAGAAAATATGATCCATGTTGTATCTGACGCAGCTTGTTTGACGGGGCAGGCGACGAATCGCTTACAATCGAAGCCCGTTATTGTAGTGGAATTCATCCAACATGCAGTCGTTTATTGTGGTCGTGGCCGCGTATCTGATCGGCTCGTTGTCTTTTGCCGTGATCGTGTCGCGCGGCATGGGCCTCGCTGATCCACGGTCTTACGGCTCGGGCAACCCTGGCGCCACCAATGTGTTGCGCAGCGGTAATCGCAAAGCGGCCGCGCTGACGCTGCTCGGCGACGCCATAAAAGGTCTGGTCGCGGTCTTGCTGGCACGTGCGCTGGTATCGTGGTGGCAACTGGATGCTGCGCTGATTCCGGCGGCAGCACTGGCAGTAACGCTAGGCCATATGTGGCCGATCTTCTTCCGCTTTGCCGGTGGCAAAGGCGTGGCAACCGCCCTGGGCGTGTTGCTGGGGCTGGACTGGCGCGTTGGGGTGATCGTACTGGTGGTATGGCTGATCATCGCCAAAGGCATGAAGATTTCTTCTTTGGCGGCCTTGGTCGCGGCATTGATCGCGCCAGTGCTCGCCTGGTACTTTATGCCGGATCGCGCCAGCGTACTGGCGGTGACAGCGATCTCGCTGCTGCTGATCGCACGCCATCACAAGAATATCCGCGGGCTGTTAAGCGGCAGCGAGCGGCGCATTACCGGTCGCGACGAGAGCGGCCAGCAAGATAGCGCCGATTGATGCGGGAGCAGGGCGGCCGGGCCGCCCGGGCTTGATTCGAGCAGGCGCCCGTTAATCCCCGGAGCGATTATTGCTGCGCACCAGCCGTGCTTTTTCGCGTTCCCATTCGCGTTCTTTGGTCGCTTCGCGCTTGTCGTGCTGCTTCTTGCCCTTGGCCAGACCGATTTCAAGCTTGATATAGCCGCGCTGGAAATGCATGTTAAGCGCCGCGACGGTATAGCCCGAGCGATCCACCTTATCCGACCACTTATTGATCTCGCTGCGCTTCATCAGCAATTTGCGACTGCGCGTGGGATCCGGCTTGACGTGCGTCGAGGCGGTGGGCAATGGTGAAATATGCGCGCCGATCAAATAGAAATCGCCGTGCATGAACGTCACATAAGATTCTTTAAGAGCGGCACGGCCGGCACGAATCGATTTGACTTCCCAGCCTTCAAGCGCGATGCCGGCTTCAAGGCGGTCTTCAATAAAGTAATCGTGAAATGCTTTGCGGTTGTCGACGATAGTCATCAGTTTCTTTGGTGCGTCACGGAGTTACAGGGCTAGATTGTAGCGGCTGGCGCCATTTCGAGGTATTGCTGTGCACATTTGCGTACTTTACACCGGCGGCACGCTGGGCATGCGGGTCGGCCCCAACGGCCTGGCGCCCGCGCCTGGTTTTTTGACGGAACAACTGCGCGCGCGCTATCCAGACGTTGAAGTCATTGAATACCAGCCGCTGCTGGATTCGAGCGATATGACGCCGCATGACTGGAACCGGATCGGGCAGGATATCAGTGATCGGATCAATCTGGCGGATGCGTTTGTGGTGCTGCACGGCACCGATACCCTGGCTTATACCGCAGCGGCGCTGTCTTTTATGTTGGCCGGGATAGCCAAACCGGTGCTGATTACCGGCGCGCAGCGGGCGTGGGAGTCTGATAACAGTGACGCCCCACGCAACGTCGAGGCCGCCTTGCTGCTGGCGCGGTCGGGTGGGTATCGCGGCGTAGGCGTGGTTTTTGATGGGATGTTGCTGCAAGGCAATCGGGTGCGCAAAGCCGACTGTGAAGCCGATGCTGCTTTCGCCAGCCCGAATCAGGCGCCGGTTGCACTCACATTCGGCCAGGGCTGGGCACTGCCGGGCATGCTGCCCGATGCGACCTCTTTTTCGGGTTTTGAGCCAGTTCGGGCCGACGCGCGCATTGTGCGATGGCCCATCACGCCAGGCTTTGGCATCGAGTGGATGGCAGATCAGCTATTAAATACGCAGCTCGACGGCGTGGTGCTCGAGACCCTGGGTAGCGGCAATATCCCGTCGCATCCCGGGTTGACGCAGGCGTTGCAGCAACTGGCGACGTCCACGCTGGTTGTCAATTGCACGCAATGTTGGCGCGGTCGCGTGCATATGGGCGCGTACGCGGCCAGCCAGGCTCTACTCGATGCGGGCGTTCTGGATGCCGGCGACATGACGCCCGAGGCTGCCGTCGCCAAACTGCACTGGATAGCCGGCAAAGCCTTGCCTCTGGCGGCACAACGCGAATTGTTCTTGCGCGATATCGCAGGGGAAGCACGTCGTTTCTGATGCAATTCTCAAATAACGATGCTATAGTCGCGCTTCTCTATGGCGGGTCTCCCCGCATGGCTAAGAGGTGAACCTGGTCAGGTCCGGAAGGAAGCAGCCACAGCCTTTGATGCCAGTGCCGGGGGTCGGGCTCGCCACCTCTTCCCTTCGCAATGCCAGCAAAAATCCAGAAGCACTCTGCGGCGTTGTTGATCTTGATCAATATCGCACTGTCGAGATCCAGGCATCATCTGTTTCGCAAGCTGATGCTTCGTGTATCTCCAGTGGAATTTAGCGCCGTGCTCGTCACGGCGTTTTTTTTCGTCCTGATGAACCTTGTCAGCATGGCACGTCGAATGGATAATGCGCCAACCACGGAGCGTTATTGACTATGAAGGTTTTCTTCGATCTGTTCCCCATTTTGCTGTTCTTTGGCGCTTACTACGGCGCCAAATTGTCGATTGCGGCGCCGCTATGCGCCTGGGTCGCACATACGCTCAATATCACTTCCCCCGAAGACATCAAGAACATCCCGATCTACATCGCCACCGGCGTAGCCATCGTGGCCAGCACCGTGCAGGTGATCTGGGCACTGATCAAATGGCGCAAGGTCGAGCCGATGCTGCTGCTCAGTTTTGCGCTGGTGGCGGTTTTTGGCGGCGCCACCTTGTATTTCCACAGCGACACCTTCATTAAATGGAAACCCACAGCGCTGTACTGGCTGTTTGCGATCATCCTGTTGGGGGCCAAGGTATTCCAGGGCCGCAACCTGATGAAATCGATGATGGGCCAGAATATGGAACTTCCTGAGCCAATCTGGACCAATCTCAATCTGGCCTGGGTGGCATTCTTTGCCGCCATGGGCGCGCTCAATATCTGGGTGTTTCTGACTTTTAGCCAGGAAGCCTGGGTCAATTTCAAGGTTTTTGGTACCCTGGTGCTGACGCTGGTGTTTGTGGTGGCGCAGGGCTTGGTACTAAGCCGTTATCTTGTGGATGAACCCGTCAAGGCGGGCCATTCATCTGCCGATCCGGAGTAAGTCGATGGCTTTATACGCCATAGTGGGCGAAGACAAACCAGATAGCCTGGCTGATCGCCTTGCCGTACGGCCCGAGCATCTGGGCCGTTTGCAAGCGTTGAAAGAAGCGGGTCGTCTGGTATTGGCGGGGCCGTTTCCCGCGGTTGATGCAGCTGACCCGGGTGCGGCCGGATTTACTGGCAGCCTGATCGTGGCTGAGTTTGCAGACCTGCAAGCGGCCACTGACTGGGCCGAGGCAGATCCCTACCGACGCACGGGCGTGTACACCGCCGTGACGGTTAAACCGTTCAAACATGTGCTGCCATAGGCTCTGGTATGATCGGCACGCTTGAAAACGAAATCCACGCCCGTCTTGCACCGCTTGAGGCTGAATCGATAGAGTTGCACGATGACAGCGCGGCGCATGCAGGCCACGCAGGGTCGGGTGGTGGCGGGCATTTCGATGTGATCATTGTTGCGGCGGCATTCACTGGTTTAAGTAAACTGGCACGTCATCGCAAGGTTTATGAATTGCTGGCTGACTTGATACCCACGCGCATTCATGCGCTCAGCATCAAGGCGCTGGCCCCCGAAGAGTTTTGATTTGCGGCTATATCCAACCAGTCCACAGTCAAAATAAAACGTAAATACAAGCACGACAACGAACAAGGAATCTGTAATGCGTTCTACCAAGAAAATCGCGTTCGCGCTGATCGGTGGTCTTATTTCCGTGTCGGCGTTCGCCGATGGTCCGGTTGCTACGGTCAATGGCGTTGCCATTCCGCAAAGCAAGATGGACGCCTTTGTGAAGCAGTTGGCTGAACGCGGCCAGAAAGACAGCCCGGAACTGCGTGATCGCATCAAGCAACAGCTGATCAACAACGAAGTGATCTACCAGGATGCCGTGAAGAAGGGCACCGACAAGTCGCCGGAAGTTCAAGCGCAACTTGAAGCCGCCAAGCAACAGATCGTGATCGGCACCTACCTGAACAACTACGTTAAAGCCAACCCGGTTTCGACTGCGGATGAGCAAAAAGAATACGACCGCGCGAAGGCTGCGCAGTCGGGCAAGGAATACCACGCTCGCCACATCCTGGTGAAGACCGAAGCTGAAGCAAACGCCATCATTGCTGATCTGAAGAAAGGCAAGAAATTTGACGATATCGCCAAGGCCAAGTCGCTGGACAAGGGTTCCGCTGCAAACGGTGGCGATCTGGGCTGGGCTGATCCGAACAACTTCGTTCCGGAATTCTCCTCCGCACTGACCAAGCTGCAAAAAGGCAAGATGACCGATACCCCGGTCAAGACCCAGTTCGGTTACCACATCATCAAGCTGGATGACGTGCGTGATGCCAAGGGTCCGGCCTTTGAAGAAGTGAAGGGCGAGATCGAGCAAGGCATTCAACGTCAGCGCGTACAAAAGCTGGTTGAAGATCTGCGCGCTAAGGCAACCGTGCAATAAGTATTGCCGGCTTACCGCGATCAAGAAAAACGCCATGCGCATGCATGGCGTTTTTTTTATGGTTGCGCGCGCAGCAGTCCTAACGTCCGCCTGGCCCCCAGCGATACCAGACGATGCCCAGCCCCTCGTGCAGGGTCCAGAACGCGTTGGACAGGGCATCGACATCCGGCACCCACAGCAAGGCCGAAGCGGGTGGGGTGCTGATATAGCCAGTTGGCGCGGGCGTAACGATAAAGCCGGCGCGTTCGAATAAAGGCACGGCGCGTGGTAGATGCCACGCACTCGAAACCAGAATAATGCGGCGATAGCGCGGCAGCAGTTTTTGCGCGGTAAAGCGCGCGTTGTCGCCGGTATCAAACGCCGTATTCTCTACCCAGCGCGCTTGCATGCCGAAGTCGTCGTGATAGCTGCGCGCCATCAATTCAGCCTCGGACATCTTTTCGCCAAACGCAGCGCCACCGGTAAACGCCACCGGCAAGCCACTGCGGCGCGCCAGGCTGGCGGTGTAACGCACGCGTTGCAAGGTCACTTCGCTTACGTCACGTCCATCGCTGGTTTCGAGCGCGCCAAAGCGCGTGCCGCCGCCTAGCCCGACAATGGCATCGGCTTGTGCCAAAGCCTGCGGATTCAGCGGGGGCGGTTCTATGGTCTGGCGTAGCGCGATGCTGACCGCAGGCAGGCTAAGCAGCAGCAAAATCAGCACATTGATGCCACACAAGTAGCGGGCAAAGCGCGGATAGCGCCGCCACATCAGCACGGCGCAAGCCAGCAGCAGCAGGCAGAGCCCGGGCGGCAGCACCAGTCGGCCGATGGCGTTCTTTAATAAATAAGACGTTTTGATCATCAGTCACCTACGCATAGGCTGCGCACAAAGAAAAAGGCCGCTATGGCAGCGGCCTTGGGGCGGGGCCGGATGCAGATTAGCATTCCGGCTCCGGTTGTGGCGTTCACTGGGCGTTAATCACCCAGATAGGCGTGCTGGATGCGTTCGTTAGCCAGCAGATTGGCGGCGGAATCGGCCAGCGTAATCTTGCCCGATTCCATCACGTAGCCGCGATTGGCCGTTTGCAGAGCCAGCTTGGCGTTTTGCTCCACCAGCAACATGGTTACGCCCTCGGCTGCGATCATGCGGATGATTTCAAAAATTTTCTGCACGATAATCGGCGCCAACCCCATCGAGGGTTCGTCCAGCAACAGCAATTTGGGACGGCTCATCATGGCGCGGCCCATCGCCACCATTTGCTGTTCACCGCCCGATAAAGTCCCCGCCAATTGCTTCTGCCGTTCCTTAAGACGCGGAAACAGGTGATAAATCCGCTCCAGATCTTTGGCGATTTCGGCTTTGTCATTGCGGGTGTAAGCACCCATTTGCAGGTTCTCTTCCACGGTCAGTCGCGAAAAAATGCCGCGGCCTTCGGGCACCATGGCCAGTCCCTGCGAGACATAGGCATACGAGGGTAGTTTGGCCGTCGATTGGCCCTGGTACAGAATCTCGCCCCCGGCCGGTTTGATCATGCCCACCAGCGTCTTGAGCGTGGTGGTTTTGCCCGCGCCATTGGCGCCAATCAGCGCCACCAGCTCGCCCTGCTGGATATCCAGATCAATGCCTTTGACTGCATGGATGCCGCCATAGGCCACCTGCAGGTTTTTTACTTGTAACAAGCTACTCATTCGGGTGCGACTCCCAGATACGCTTCGATCACGCGCGGATCATTCTTCACGGCTTCGGGAATGCCCTCGGCGATTTTCTTGCCGTAATCGAGCACGGCAATGCGGTCACACAAGCCCATCATCAATTTGACGTCGTGTTCAATCAGCAGAATGGTCACCCCATCGGCCCGGATTTTTTCCATCAGCGATTTCAGCGCTGCGGTTTCTTTCGGGTTCATGCCCGCCGCCGGTTCATCCAGCGCCAGCAGGGTAGGATTGGTGCCCAGTGCGCGCGCGATTTCAAGGCGGCGCTGATCGCCGTACGACAAATTGCGGGCCACCTCGTCGGCGTGGCGCTCAATGCCGACATAGCGCAGCAGTTCATCCGCGCGCGCACGAATGGCGGCTTCTTCCTTGCGGGTGCGTGGGCCACGGAACACGGCGCCAAACACGCCGGCATGCGTGCGCACATGTTGGCCGACCATCACGTTTTCGCGCGCGGTCATATTGGCAAACAGGCGGATGTTCTGAAAAGTGCGCGCGATGCCACTTTCCACCACCACATAAGGTTTCTGCCGAAACAGATTGCGGCCATTAAAGTTGAAGCGACCTTCATCCGGCTGATACAAACCCGTCAGCACATTAAACAGCGTGGTTTTACCCGCGCCATTGGGGCCGATCAGACCGTAAATCTCGCCTTTATTGATGGTCAGGCCCACGTCGTTCAGCGCATGCAGACCGCCAAAGCGTTTATGGATGCCTTCGATGCTCAGTAATACTTCAGCCATGAGTACGCTCCGCGTCCTGGAGACCGGCGTTCTCCTGTTCAGAAATCGTGGCGCTCGGGTGCAGTTCGGCGCGACGACGACGAGACGGCCACAGCCCTTCGGGGCGGACCAGCATGATGATGATCATGGCAAGGCCAAACAGCAGCATGCGCAGGTTTTCCGGGTCGACGATCTTGCGGCCGAACAGACCCTGCTGCAGCGGGTTGATCACGTCGCGCAGGATTTCCGGCACCACCGAGACCAGAATCGCGCCCAGGATCACCCCGGCAATATTGCCCATGCCGCCGAGTACGACCATACACAACACCATGATCGATTCCATCAGCACAAAAGATTCCGGACTGACAAAGCCCTGGAAGCTGGCAAACAACGCCCCCGATACCCCACCAAATGAAGCGCCCATGGCAAAGGCCAGCAATTTGACGTTGCGGGTATTGATACCCATGGCGTTGGCGGCGATTTCGTCTTCGCGGATGGCCACCCAGGCACGGCCGATGCGCGAATATTGCAAACGGCTGGTCACAAAGATGATCAGGCAGCAGAACGCCAGAATCAGGTAGTAGTACAGATACACCGGCTCAAAGCGCAGGCCGAGAAAGTCGATGGGTTTGGCAAAGGTGTAATTAAAGAAATGCACCGGTGCCACATTATCGATCCCTTGCGGGCCGTTGGTGATATTGACCGGGCGGTCCAGGTTGTTCATGAAGATACGGATGATCTCGCCGAAACCCAGCGTCACGATGGCCAGATAATCGCCGCGCAGTTTCAGCGTCGGCGTGCCCAGCAGTATGCCGAATACGCAGGCGGCCAGACCGCAGATGACGATCATGATCAAGAACGGCGGATGTTGTAGCCACAAGGGCATCACCGCCTGCAGCTGCGGCGAATTGAAAATGGCGTACATATAAGCGCCCACCGCATAGAACGCGATGTAGCCCAGATCAAGCAGGCCGGCAAAGCCCACCACAATGTTCAGACCCAGCGCCAGCATGATGTACAGCAGGGCAAAGTCGATCACGCGGATCCAGGAATTGGCGCTGCTGAATGTGGCGCCCAAAGCCCAGGGCAACACCAGCAACACCGCCGCAAAGATGAACAGCGCAATCTGGCGCTGGCGCGGCGTCTTCAGAAAAGCAAAATGCATGTTGATTCCTTTCAGACCCGGTTACGCACGTTCTGCAACGCGCTCGCCCAGCAAGCCGGACGGGCGGAACACCAGCACCAGGATCAGCACCAGGAAGGCAAAGATGTCTTTGTAGTTGCTGCCCAAAAAGCCCCCGGTCAGGTCACCCAGATAACCCGAGCCCAGGCTTTCGATAATGCCCAGCGTAATCCCACCCAGCACCGCGCCCTGCAGGTTGCCAATGCCGCCAAGTACCGCAGCGGTAAACGCTTTCAGGCCGATCAGAAAGCCCATATACGGATGTGCCTGATCGTAGTTGGCGGCAACCATCACGCCAGCCACTGCGCCCAGCGCCGAGCCGGTCACAAAGGTCATCGAGATTACGCTGTTGATATTGACGCCCATCAGGCCAGCCACCTCGGGGTTTTGCGCGGTGGCGCGCATGGCGCGGCCAAGGCGGGTGCGTTCGATCATGTAGAACAGCGCCCCCATCAACACGATGGCCAGGATGATGATGGCTACCTGCAGATCGGTAATTGCGGCGCCATAAAAGTTATGCACGGTTTGCGGCAGGATGTTGGGGAAGGGGCGATAGCTGCGACCCCAGATCAACGATGCCACTTGTTGCAGCACGATCGACACCCCGATGGCCGTGATCAGCGGGGCCAGGCGTGGTGCGCGGCGCAGTGGGCGGTAGGCGATGCGTTCCACCGCAAAACCCAACAGCATCGAAACGGGGATGGCCATGACCAGACCGGCCACCAGCATGAGCGGGCCCGGCAAGCTGATGTGGTTGCCCACCAGCACGTTGATGCAGGTAATGGTGACCATGGCGCCAAACATCACGATTTCGCCATGGGCAAAATTGATCAATTGCATGATGCCGTACACCATCGTGTAACCCAGCGCGATCAGCGCATAAATACTGCCGATCACCAGGCCATTGATGATTTGTTGCAGAAAGATATCCAATCGGTCCTCCCTGGACTGCTACTTGGCTGCTTAAAACGGGGCCGTATGTGATGTCCCGGTCGGGTCACACACAGGCAACAGATCGTGATGGCCTGCGCCGGGCTGGCTGCGTAGCGGCTTGTGGCCAGCCTTGCGGGGCTCGACGGGTGCAGTGGCGGATGATTTGTACCATAACAGTTGCGGCCATGAACTTACCCGTATCGCAAATATGCGAAAACTTGCCACTTTCCCTTACATTCAAACGCGGATATTTGCGATGGGCAAACGCTGCGCTTGCCGGGGCCATCCCGTCAGTTCAAGCACGATACGTGCCGCCTGCCACGCTTACAGCGCAAACTGCCGCTCACACGGGCAGCCCAGCCCGATACCGCAGCTTGTCAGCATGGGGCTGGCCGCAGCACCAATAAAAACGGCAGCGCGCGGCTGCCGTTTCCAGTTTCAAGCGCGGCCTTATTTGGCTGCGCCTTGCACGATTTCGAGCACTTCCCACTTGCCACCCTTCACGGTGTACAGCGTGATGGCACCGTTCTTGATGTCGCCCTTTTCGTCGAATTCGATCGGGCCGGTTACGCCGTCGTAATGGATCTTGGCCAGTTCCGGCAGGTACTTGGCCGGTTCGGTCGAGCCCGCTTTCTTCATGGCTTCGACCATGACCTTCACGGCGTCATAGCAATACGGTGCGTACAGCTGCACGTCCTGGCCAAAGGTCTGCTTGAACTTGGCCAGGAATTCCTTGCCGCCCGGCAACTGGTCTTTCGGTTGGCCTGGCGACGAAGACACCATGCCTTCAGCATCATCACCCGCCAGCTTGATCAGCTCAGGCGTCTGGGTGCCGTCGCCGCCCATGATCTTGGCGTCGATGCCCAGCTTGTGCGCTTGTTTTTTCAGCGGGCCAGCTTGTGCGTCCATGCCGCCGTAGAAAATCAGATCCGGCTTTTTGCCCTTGATCGAGGTCAGGATCGCGTTGAAGTCGGTTTCCTGGTTGGTGGTGAATTCACGGCCAACCACTTCGCCACCGGCAGCCTTGGCGGCTTTCTCGAATTCATCAGCCAGACCCTGGCCGTAGGCGGTGCGGTCATCGATGATGGCCACTTTCTTGGCACTCAGTTTCTTGACGGCGTATTCGCCCAGCACTTTGCCCTGTTGCGCATCGTTAGCCATCACACGGAAGGCGGTCTTCAGGCCAGCGGCGGTATAGGCCACGGCGGTGGCGGACGGGCTGATTTGCGGAATGCCGGCAGCGGCATACAGCTTGGAAGCGGGGATGGTGGTGCCGGAGTTCAAGTGGCCAATCACGCCCACGACTTTTTCGTCAACAAAGCGCTGTGCCACGGTGTTGGCGGTTTTCGGGTCAGCCTGGTCATCTTCGGAGTCCATCTCGAATTTGACTTTCTTGCCACCAATATCGGCGCCGCCTGCAGCGTTGATTTCGTCGATAGCCAGCTTCACGCCGTCTTCGTTGTCTTTACCCAGGTGGGCAATGTTGCCGGTCAGCGGGGCAGCATGACCGATCTTGACGGTGGTAGCGTCGCCGCCGGCCGGAGCGGCAGCAGCTGCCGGAGCAGAAGCGGCAGGCGCCGAAGCGTCGGGCGTGGCGGTTTCTTGCTTGCCGCAAGCCGCCAGGCCAACGATGGCCGCTGCAATAAGGCTGTAACGCGCGATAGTCATAAGCTTGATCCCCTATCTGATCGTGATTGTGCGATTTGATCGTCTGAATGATATGAATGCCGAACAGGGCATCACGTCAGTTTGATGAAGCAAGAACCGTGCACTGTCGTAATGCCGCCGTTAAGGTGATCGATAATGAGTAGGCGCGTTTCGCTGTGTCAAATACTGGTTTTCCCGGATGCGACCGCGTTGGCATGTATGCAACAGCGCTGTTTGCTTGCAACAGACAATAAAAAAGCCGCACCACAGCGGTGCGGCTTTGGGGGCCACTGCTTTATATAGCAACATTCAGCGTTCTGGCGCCGCCCTGGTTGTCGTCCAGCTTCATATATCTGGAGCTGACTGCATTGGGTGCAGTGCTGTCTTTTTGTGCATCACTGGCCGCATCGGATGGGCTGGCGGCCGCTGTAGCCGGGGCGGCGGCACTACTGCTGGTGCTGGACTGCGCGCTGGCACCGCCACTGTAACCTTTGAGCCACACCGACAGCTGCTGCAGCAGCGGATCATCAAACAAGGCAGTAAACGGACCGTGATGCGACTTGACCGCAGCTTTGTTCTGATCGCTATCGTTTTGCAGCAGTGACTGGAGCACATCTAGATCGCTGTGCGTCACTTTGGCTTTGGAATAATCCGGGCTGGCCGCCTGGCTATTTGCCGCCTGGGTGTTTTGCCACGCACCACTATCGGTGGATTGCGGCAGGCTGCTGCTGCTGGCATCCGCGCCATTATCGTAAGTGTTGCCGTAGCTGTTACTGATACCCGCGGTAGTTTGCAAAGAAACGCTCAGGCTCAGTGCAGCGGAAAACTCAAAAGTGCGGCCATCGGCTGTGGTCAAAGTGCCCTGGGCTGCTAATTGATAACTGCTGCTGGCATAAGTAGTGGCTTGCGCGGCGTAGCCATTGCGACCCGCCACCGCGTTGACCGAGGCGCCACTGCTTTCGCTCTCGCTCACATCGCCGTCAAAGTTCATCGAACTGATGCTGACACCCAGCATCTTTTCCATCAGGCCTTTGAAGGCATCCATTTGCGCGCCGATCTGGCTGTTGGCATCGGTCGCGCTGGTGCCATCACTGGCGGCCGCTTTGCGGCCTTGGTCCGAAATCTGCACATGGCTGCTGCCGGCCCCGCCGTCCAGCGCCGAACCCGCCGCCGCGCCGGACGTGCCAGTACCCAATGCGCTGGCATCAGTCTGATAGGTGCCGCTGAAATGCTGCGTGGACTGCGTGCTCCATGCAGATTGCATGGCCAGTCCGGATTGATCGATGCGCATGGGGGAGGGCTTGTGCAGTTGTTATGTCACTGTATCGGCATGTATCGGCCTGGCTTGAGGACCGTTGATCAAATGCTGAGATCAACGTGCTGTATGGTGCCGACACTGCCGTTGTTATTCAGATACACCCCGGTGGACTGGATGCGGCCAGCCAGTGCATTGCTGCTGTCCTTCAGGTCGAACGAGGTGCTGGCTGCGCCAAGATAAATTGCGCCAACACCGGCATCCGCCAACGAAATCACTTTGTCCGCGCCGCTGGCGTCTTTCAGCCAGACCTTCAGCCGGGCGTAGACCGGATCCCCTTCGTCGATCCAGCCGTTGCCATCGCTGTCGTATCTGGCCAGGTCGGCAAAACCATCGCCGCTTTGCGTGCCAAACAGCTCTTTGCCGTTATCGATGCGGCCGTTGTTATTGCTGTCCAGCCCGAGGAAACCCGAGCCGCTCTTGAGCAGATTCACCTGATTGGTCTGGCCGGTGCCAAGCAGGTCAAAGCCAAAGCGCTGATCGGATAACTGCGCGGCGCTGCCATTAAAATTGATAACCAGCGGGTCATGCAGCCGCGAGCCGCCGTTGCCCTGGGTGATACCCAACGAAACCGTCGAGGTGTGCTGGCTTGCCATCGAGAGTTCGGCCGAGAACTGGATGTGCTGGCCGTCTGCCGTCACCACCGTGCCTTGCGCGCTGAAGTCAGTGGACTCGCTCTCGCTGCTGGTCATGCTGGCGCTGGCCGTGAAACCGGCTGAGCCGCTGGCGCTGGCTTCGGCGTCGGCGCTGGTCGCCGCATTAGCGTCGCTGTCCGTGCCGCTGCCTGCTTTGATGAAATTGATCTTGTGGCCAAGAATGTGCTCGAGTATGGCCTTGAGCAAATCCAGCTTGGGGTCGCCGGTTGAATCCTGGGTGGCCTGCGCCAGCGCTTTGGCTTCGGCAGTTTTGCGCGCCGCCTCCGAGATCTGGATGTGGCGCGTGTCCTGCTCCATATTCACCGCCGCCGTGGTGAGCAACAGCGACTCGGAATGATAGTTGGCCGTCGAAAACTGGCTGCTGCTCTGGCTATGGGTCGAAGCCAGATCGACTTGGGATAGGCTGATACGCATGGGTGCGGCCGGTCGTTGTTATCACGACGTATCGGCATGTATCAGACCGGCTTGAGGCAGACGTCGTGCAATGGACGATGAATGGTCGCAAGCGCAATCAGAATTCGCCCAGTTCAGCCAGGGACACCAGATGCTCACCGGCCACAATCCAGTGATCGATCAACTGGATGTCCAGCAATTTGAGCGACTGGTTCAGCGTGCTGGTCAGCGCAATATCGGCCATGGACGGTTCGGCGCGGCCGGAAGGGTGGTTGTGCGCCACTATCACTGCGCTGGCGTGATGCAACAGCGCCTGGCGCGCCACTTCTTGCGGATAGACATGTGCCTGTTTGAGGCTGCCTTGCGAGATCTCGACCACCGCAGTGACCCGCAGCGCCGTGTTGAGCATCACGGCAACAAAACACTCCACCTTGCGTTGGCGCAATAGCAGACGCAAATAATCTTTGACTGCGGCCGGATGGGTTAGCGCGTCGCCTTGCTGCATTTGCTCGCGCAAGGTGCGGCGCGCCAGTTCCAGCACCGCGCGCAGCTGGGCAAACTTGGCTTCGCCCATGCCGGCGATGCTGCACAGCTCGGCCTGGCTGGCGGCAAAAATGCCGTTCAGACTGCCAAACCGTTGCAGCATCTGGCGCGCAATATCAACCGCGCTATGGCCCGCCACACCGACGCGCAGAAAAATCGCCAGCAGTTCGGCATCCGACAATGCGCTACCACCGCGCTGGATCAGCTTTTCACGCGGACGTTCGGCCGAGGGCCACGCAAGGATATGCATCGGAAAACTCCTGGGGGTCTGAGCAAAGGGCAGAGCCTGTTACACTTCGCGCAGACCAGCAATGCCAACCCGCAGCAAGTTTGCGGTGGAACAAACAAGGATATTTATGAAGCCCAGAAAGATCGTTCTTGGCGTCACCGGCGGCGTGGCTGCCTACAAGGCGGCCGAGCTGACCCGGCTGCTTGTCAAGGGCGGACATGAAGTCCAGGTGGTGATGACCGCGGCCGCCACGCAGTTCGTCACGCCGGTCACCTTTCAGGCGCTGTCGGGCAAACCGGTGTTTACCGATGCCTGGGATGCGCGCATCGACAACAATATGTCGCACATTGATCTGACCCGTGGCGCCGACGTGGTGCTGGTGGCACCGGCCACCGCTGATTTCATCGCCAAAGTGGCGACCGGCCTGTGTGACGATCTGCTCACCACGCTGGTCGCGGCGCGCGATTGCCCCTTGTTGGTGGCGCCGGCCATGAACCGCCAGATGTGGGAAAACCCGCCCAATCTGCGCAATGTAGCGCAACTCAAAGCCGACGGCGTGCAGGTGTGCGGCCCCGATAGCGGTGACCAGGCCTGCGGCGAAGTGGGGCTGGGGCGCATGCTCGAACCCGAAACCATCGTGCAGTATCTGGAAGCGTTTTTTCAGCCGCGCGTGCTGGAAGGTCGCAAGGTGCTGATCACGGCCGGTGCCACGTTTGAGCGCATCGACGCCGTGCGTGGCATTACCAACACCAGCTCGGGCAAGATGGGGTTCGCCATTGCCCGTGCGGCGTGGGAAGCCGGCGCGACGGTGACGCTGGTGGCTGGCGAAACCGCACTGGCTACGCCGCCGGGCGCGCGTCGCATCGATGTAAAAAGCGCGCAAGACATGCTCAATGCCGTCAACGCCGAAATCGATACGCAGGACATCTTTATCAGTGTGGCGGCGGTCGCCGATTACTACGTGCTGAACCAGTCCGAGCAAAAAATCAAAAAAGACGCGCATATCCTGACGCTGGAACTGGCGCCCAATCCGGACATTCTGGCCAGCGTGGCCTGCCGTCCGCGTCCGCCGTTCTGTGTCGGCTTTGCCGCCGAGTCCGAGAACCTGATCGAATACGCCCAGGCCAAGCGCAAACGCAAACAATTGCCGCTGCTGGCCGCCAACCTGGTGCAAAACGCCATGGGCGCCGAAGACAACGAGCTGATCCTGCTTGATGACGCGGGCGAGCACCGCGTGCCGCGTGCGCCCAAGCTGGATGTTGCGCGCCAGCTGATCAAGCATCTGGCCCGGCTGTATGACGCAGACCATCCCACCGCACTTTAATAAATAACCCGATCAATCGACCCACCGCTAAACCAGGGCCCCCCAAAGATGAGCACTCTCGATATCCGCATTCTGGATGAACGCCTTAAAGACAATCTGCCAACCTACGCCACGGCGGGTGCCGCAGGACTGGATCTGCGCGCCTGCCTGGCCGCGCCGCTGGAACTGGCGCCGGGCGCTACCGTGCTGGTGCCGACCGGCATGGCGATCCACCTGGCTGATCCCGGTCTGGCCGCAATGATCCTGCCGCGCTCGGGGCTGGGCCACAAGCACGGCATCGTGCTGGGCAATCTGGTCGGGCTGATCGATTCGGACTATCAAGGCCAGGTGTTTGTCTCGATGTGGAACCGCGGCGGCCAGGCGTTTACCATCCAGCCGCTGGAACGGATTGCGCAGTTGATCGTGGTGCCGGTGGTGCAGGTTGAGCTGAATGTGGTTGATTCGTTTGAAGAAAGTACGCGCGGTGAAGGCGGCTTTGGCAGCACCGGCACGGCGTGATGCCGCTTTGCGCCATGGTGAACGACCGTTCAGCGGTTTTTGTGGTTGCAGAACGTTCGTTCAGCAAATAATGCTTGCGACGATCTCGGGGCCTGGTTATTGTTTGTAGAACGATTGTTCTATATGACGACTTCAGGAGCCCGCCATGCAAGCAACCACCCGTTTCCGTATGACCGATTCTGCTTCCATTCACAAGCAAGTCTTGCGTGTGCCGGCGGCGATCATCGAACACCTGGTCCAGCAGGCAAAAGATGAATCCGCTTTTGGTATCCGCTGGTTGCACAGCACCGATATCGCTGCGCTGCAGCCCGAACTGCAACGCGATGGCCAACGCCTGGTGGGCATGTATGTACGCATGGACCAGGGCGGCGTGGTCACCGATATCGGCATGCGCAAGCAACTGCACTGAGCGCAATGCGGGCTTCTGCGGGGCGAGGTGGCGCTAGTTGCCGGGCCACCTTACCCCGGTCAGTTCGGCCGAGATTTGCCATAACCGTGCCGCGACGGTCTCATCGCGGGCATAGGGCGCTACCCGCGCTGGATGCACATTGCCTTTTAATTCCTGCCAGCCATCCGGCCCGTAATACTGGCCACCTTGAGCGGCGGCTGCAGTGGCTGCATACAAGGTCGGCAAGGCGCCCGCTGCGGCAGAGTGGCCAACCCACGGTTGGACCAGCGTCGTCATGCGCTTGAGCCAACTGTCGTTGCCCGACGCGTTATGAAACAGATCGGTGCTGGCATAACCCGGGTGTGCTGCCATGCTGTCTATTCCCCAGCCCAGACGCTGACTTTGCCGTTGCAGTTCCAGCGCAAACAGCAACATTGCCAGTTTTGATTGCCCGTACTCGCGCCAGGCGCGGTAGCCGCGCTGCGCCTGCAAATCGTTAAAGTTAATCCGCGCGCCTCGATGTGCCACGCTGGCCAGATTGACCACCCGTACGTGCTGACCAGCGCGCAGCACCGGCAACAGCCAGGCGGTTAGCGCGTAATGCCCCAGGTAGTTGGTCCCCAGTTGCAATTCAAAGCCGTCCACCGTGCTGGCACGTTGCGGCGGCATCATCACGCCCGCGTTATTGATCAGCACATCAATCGGCTTGCCGGCCTCGCGCTGTGCTGCGGCGAAGTCACGGATCGAATGCAGACTGGCAAGGTCCAGATGCGCAAATTGCACGCGCGCAGCCGGGTGTTGCTGGCAGATGCGGGCGAGCGCTGCAGCACCTTTGCTGGCGTTGCGGCCGGTCAGTAGCACCTCGGCCCCGGCACCTGCCAGGGCCAGGGCGGTTTCGAACCCCAGGCCGCCGGTCGCGCCGGTGATCAGTATGTGTCGGCCGGTTTGCGGCGGAATATCTTGCTGGCGCCATGCGCTCATATGCTGGTTTTCCCTTGATCGCCGTAGCTGGCTGGCGGCGTGCTGACGAGCATAAAGCAAATGCCCGCTCGCGCCGTGCCCCGGATGGCGGAGGCTGTATTTGCGCCGGGCAACTATAGTAAGCAACGACCCAGTCAAGGAGCCCCTCCATGCCGCCGATCCAGCCCGGAAACCTGAACGACCCGTGGGCGCCCGCCGCCCAACCGGCTACCATCGCCGCCCTGACCGAAATGGCGCCCGACCCCATCCCCGCCGCCGCCCCCGAAGCGCCGTACTCGCCGCTGGAGTCGCGCAAGCACCAGATGTTTCCGGTGCTGAGCGCGCACGACATCAGTCGCATTGAGCGCTTTGGCGAGCGGCGCAGCTATGCCAGCGGCGATGTGTTGTACCACCAGGGGCTGCCCGGTCCGGGGCTGTTTGTGATTCTGCAAGGCAATGTACAGATCGTCACGCGGGATGGTCTGGGTCATGTCAGCGTGGTGGTGGAGCAGGGCGCCGGGCAATTTATGGCGGAAGTCGGCCAGCTCTCGGGCAAGCCCGCGCTGGTGGAAGGCATTGCACTCAGCCACGTTGAGGTGTGGCTGGTGTCGCCCGAGCGGCTGCGCGCCTTGCTGGTGGCTGAAGCCGATCTGGGCGAGCGCATTATGCGCGCAATGATTTTGCGCCGGGTTGGCTTGATCGAAAAAGGGCGCGGCCTGGTGCTGGTGGGCGGCGAGGCCAGCGGCCGGCTGCATAATCTGCAGAGTTTTCTGCGCCGCAATGCCTATCCGCACGCCGTGATGCAAGCGGACGAAGATGCCGATATCAAATTGCTGCTGGAACGTATTACGCCCAAGGCCAGCGAATACCCTTTGGTGATCTGCCCGGATGGCACGGTGCTGCGCGCGCCCGATGAAGGCGAGCTGGCAACCCACCTGGGTTTGCTGCCGGAGTTTGATCCGGCCCATGTTTACGATGTGGCCGTGGTCGGCGCGGGCCCGGCGGGTCTGGCGGCGGCGGTGTACGCGGCCTCGGAAGGTTTGTCGGTGGCGGTATTTGAATGCCGTGCGCCCGGCGGCCAGGCCGGTGCCAGTTCGCGCATCGAAAATTATCTGGGTTTTCCCACCGGTATCTCGGGCCAGGCGCTGGCCGGGCGCGCGTTTGTGCAGGCGCAAAAGTTTGGCGCGCATCTGGCCATCCCGCTGGAAGTCAAAGCGCTGCATTGCCAGAAAACGCCGCTGCAACTTGAATTACGCGACGGCCGCCGCATTGCCACGCGCACGGTGGTGGTGGCCAGTGGCGCGGTCTATCGGCGTCCGCGCATTGAGCATCTGGAACGCTTTGAAGGTCGCGGCGTGTATTACTGGGCGTCGCCGGTCGAAGGCAAACTCTGCCGTGATGAAGACGTGATGCTGGTGGGCGGCGGCAATTCGGCCGGGCAGGCGGCGGTGTTCCTGGCCACGCATGCCAGGCATGTGCACATTTTTATTCGGGCCGCTGATTTCTCCGCCAGCATGTCGCGCTATCTGATCGAGCGCATCGAATCGCAACCCAATATCACGCTGCATGTGCGCGCAGATATCTGTGCGCTGATTGGTGATGAACACGGCCTGACCGGGGTGGCTTATCAAACGCATGGTGACCACGGTGAACTGGATCTGGCCACGCTGCCGGTGCGCCATCTGTTCCTGTTTATCGGCGCCGACCCCAATACCGACTGGCTGCGCGATTGCGAAGTAGAGATCGATAGCAAAGGCTTTGTGCCGACCGGTGCCGCAGTGGCTACCCAGGCCAGCGGCCCGGACTACGCTTTGCAAACGTCGGTGCGTGGCGTGTTTGCCATTGGCGACGTGCGCTCGGGGTCGACCAAGCGCGTGGCAGCCGCCGTGGGCGAGGGCGCAGGCGTTGTCGCGCAAATCCACGCCTACCTGGCGCAGGCGGTGACCACTGCATAGGGTGGGACTCGGCGTCCCCGTCTGTACCCACCATTCAAAGCCAGGTGTCACGGACGCAATCCTGACAAACCATGTTTTCAACGCATGCGATGGAGCGGTGCAGCCCCTCGCCAAGAACGCCTGTTCAAAGCCTGTCGTCACGTGCGCGATCTTGGCATGCCACTTCGAGTGGTGGGTCCTGACGGGGACGCCGAGTCCCACCCTATGCGCACCGCCGCGTGCCGCGTTGCACCAAACTGGCGCGTTTCTGACAAAAATACAACACTGTCTGTGGCCGCGCCCGCTGGCATGCTTCTTGCCATCATCAAACCGTAACGTGGCGCCAAGGCGACAGCCTGCACCGGCGTCATTGCCGGAACCCCAACGCAGGGGTTAGAACTTGGGCTGCCACGGAAAAAATACACAAACACAAAAAAAGCACAGCTCAACGCACAACAGACTGGATGGAAGCGTCCCGACGCCAGCGCATGCGCGGCAAGGGGAAGAAGTGTCAGGCCTGCCGGGAGTCCCTCTCACTGGCGCCGCACTTCGACACGCCAAAAAAAAGGGACCTGGAGCATGAAAAACGCGGGCTCATGTGTGCAAAAACAGGCGGCATTGGTGCCGTCGACCTTACAAACCATTTCGACCATCGCGCGCCTGACCGGGCGGCGCGACATCCCCCCGGAAGCCGTACTGGCCGGCAGCGGCATTGCGGTCTCCGATCTGCAAGACACCACCATGATGGTGACGCAGGCCCAGGAATTGATCGTCGCCGGCAACGCGCTCGATCTGACGGGCGACGCTACGCTGGGTTTGCAGATAGGCAATGCCTTGCGCGTCTCCAGCTTTGGCTTGCTCGGCTACGCCATGTTGGTCAGCCCCACGCTGGCCGATGCGCTGGAATGCCTGTTCGACTTTCCGCTGCTGTTCGGGGCGTATTTTGATATTTCGCTCAGCGTGGAGGGTTACGGCGCCACGCTGGCGGTCAGTAACTATCAGTACCGCGCCGATCTGGAAATTCTCAATACCGATATGTGTCTGGCCGCCTTGTGGGCCGTGGTCTGTGATGTGATGGCCGACAAGATTGCGCCCGACTGTGTGACTTTGCGCCACGCCAAGCCGGAGCACGCGGCGGCGTATCGGCAGACCTTTGGTGGCCCGGCTTATTTTGGCCGCACGCAAAGCGCGGTGCATTTTCCGGCTGAGCTATTGAATATGGCGCTGCCGCTGGCCGATCCGTTCAGCTACAACGTGATGCGGCAGCAATGCCAGCAACTGCAACGCAGCTGGCAGAACAGCAATACGCTGGATGTGATTTCGCGCGCGCTGCGGCTGATGTATTCCGATCCGCTGGTCTACAACCAGCTCAATAACGTGGCGGCCGAGTTGTATATGTCGGAGCGCACCTTGCGCCGGCGGCTCGACGAAAAAGGCGTCAAGTTCCAGCATTTGCTCGACCAGGTGTTGCGTGACAAGGCGCTGGAATATCTGTCTGGCAGCAGCCTGCCGGTGGCGGAAATCGCCGAACGGCTTGGCTATAGTGAGACGGCGAGCTTCCGCCATGCTTTCCGCCGCTGGACCGGTCGCTGCCCCAGCGACTACCGCGCTACCCCGGCACCGCAGCGGATTATTTCGGCCAGCACAAGTTGGCCGGAATTATCTCCTGGCTGACCGGTTTCGCTCTCCAAGGGCCACAGGCGGCCCAGGCACAATGGGTTCAACGGCGTCGCTCGCAGGACGCAAAGCGCTCCAGCGCGTAACTGATTGATGGGCTGTTCATCAACAGGCGCGCCGGGCGGCTGAACAACAACCGGTGTGCCCCATGATGCAAGCGCAAGTTCCATCTTCCAGTAATGCACCCGTCGTAGGCGTGATCGCCGACCTCAAGCAGATCGGCGCGCATGGCTTCCACGCGGCGGGTCACAAATATATCGCCGCCGTCGTCGGTGGCGCCCACGCCTTCGCCATCGTGCTGCCGGTGTTGTCCCCGCAACAGGATTTTGCGCAAACGCTGGCGCTGGTGGATGGCCTGTTGTTTACCGGTAGTTATTCCAACGTTGAACCGCATCACTACGCTGGCCCGGCCAGTGCGCCCGGCACGCTGCATGATCCGGATCGCGATGCCAATAGCTTGCCGATGATCAAGGCTGCCATTGCCGCGGGCGTGCCGGTGCTGGGCATCTGTCGCGGTTTCCAGGAAATGAATGTGGCACTGGGTGGATCGTTGCATCAGCGCGTGCACGAAGTCGCCGGAATGATGATGCACAAAGAGCGGGACGAAGACCCGCTCGATACCCAATACGGCCCGGCGCACCCGGTTAGCGTGGTGGCCGGCGGCAAGTTGGCGGCGTGGTTGCAGGGTGCTAGCGAAATCACGGTCAATTCCTTGCATAGCCAGGGCGTGCAGACGCTGGCGCCGCGTGCCCGGGCCGAGGCGATTGCGCCGGATGGCCTGGTCGAAGCCTTCAGCGTGCCCGAAGCATCCAGTTTTGCCTTTGCCGTGCAATGGCATCCCGAATGGCGTTATGCCGATAACCCGGTTTCGCTGGCGCTGTTTGGCGCGTTTGGCGAGGCCTGTGTAGCGAGGAGGGCAGCACGACTGTCGCAACCAGTGGCAGCTTGATCAGCAGTACATGAGGCGGATTACGGCATGGGTCGTAATCAAAGAGTTCGATATCCGTGGTTTAAGCATTCTGTTGTGTCAGATGGACTGTAACCACCGATATGGGCCCTGAAACCAGGAACCATCCAGATGGACAAGATCACCGATTTTTTGCGCGAACATCGTATTACTGAAGTGGAATGTGTGGTGCCGGACATGACCGGTATCGCCCGCGGCAAGATTATTCCGCGTGCCAAGTTTGAGGCCGGCGAAAACATGCGCCTGCCGGCCGCCGTGCTGTTCCAGACCGTCAACGGCGATTATCCGGAAGACGAATCGGTCTCCGGCGTCACCGACCCCGACATGATCTGCGTGCCCGACGAGGAAGCCATCCGCCTGGTGCCGTGGGCCGTGGACCCGACCTGCCAGGTCATCCATGACTGCGTGCATTTCGACGGCTCGCCGGTTGAATTTGCACCGCGCCACGTGCTGCGCCGCATTCTGGCCTTGTACAAGGAACGCGGCTGGAAACCGGTGGTAGCGCCAGAGCTGGAGTTCTATCTGGTCGACGTCAACAAGAATCCGGATATCCCGCTGCAACCGCCGGTAGGCCGCTCGGGCCGCGCGGAAGTGGGCCACCAGGCTTATTCGATTGAAGCGGTCAACGAGTTCGATCCGCTGTTTGAAGACATCTACGATTATTGCGAAGCACAGAATCTGGAAGTCGATACGCTGATCCACGAAGTGGGCGCGGCGCAGATGGAGATCAACTTTCTGCATGGCGATCCACTCGATCTGGCCGACCGCGTGTTCCTGTTCAAGCGCACCGTGCGTGAAGTGGCGCTGCGCCACAATATGTACGCCACGTTTATGGCCAAGCCGATGGAAAACGAGCCCGGTTCGGCCATGCATATCCATCAGAGCATTGTGGATGCCGAAACCGGCGAAAACATCTTCAGCGACGCCGATGGCAAAGAATCGAAGCTGTTCTATCACTACATCGCCGGTCTGCAAGCCTATGTACCGGCGCTGATGCCGATCTTTGCGCCGTTTGTAAACAGCTACCGCCGGCTGAGCCGCTTTACCGCTGCGCCGATCAATATCCAGTGGGGTTACGACAACCGTACCGTCGGCCTGCGCGTGCCGATGTCGGGCCCGGCCAATCGTCGCGTAGAAAACCGCATTGCAGGCGTCGATTCCAATCCTTACCTGGCCATCGCTGCCACGCTGGCGGCGGGCTACCTCGGCATGGTGCAGCAGTTGGAACCGACCGAGCCGATCAGTACCGATGCCTACAACATGCCGTATGAATTGCCGCGCAATCTGGAAAGCGCCATTGCCTTGATGCGTGGGTCGGAGGATATCGCCAGTGTGCTGGGCCAGACGTTTGTTGATGCCTACACCAGCGTCAAAGAGACGGAGTATGAAGCGTTTTTCCGAGTGATCAGTTCGTGGGAGCGGCGCCATTTGTTGCTGTACGTCTAAGCGCTCACTTCCAACGACTCTGCCCGACACAAGGAAAAATCATCATGTTGAACCAGACCATCAGCACGCGCAGTACGCAGCAATGGCAACAACTGGACGCCGCCCACCATCTGCATCCGTTTTCGGATATGGGCTCGCTCAATCGCGCGGGCAGCCGCGTGATTACGCGCGCCGAAGGCGTGTATCTGTGGGATAGCGAAGGCAACAAGATCATCGACGGCATGGCCGGTCTGTGGTGCGTCAATGTCGGCTATGGCCGCCATGAGCTGGCCGACGCGGCACAACAACAGATGCTGCAACTGCCGTACTACAACACCTTCTTCAAGACCACGCACCCGCCGGTGATCGAGTTATCGCACCAGTTGGCGCAGCTGACGCCAGAAGGCTTCAATCACTTTTTTTATTGCAACAGTGGCTCGGAAGGCAACGACACGGTACTGCGCATCGTGCATCAGTACTGGGCCGCCCAAGGCCAGGCCAGCAAGCGCTATGTGGTATCACGCCACAACGCCTATCACGGCTCGACCATTGCCGGAGGTTCGCTCGGCGGCATGGGTTATATGCACGAACAGATGCCCAGCCGCGTGCCCAACATCGTGCACATTGGCCAGCCATTCTGGTTTGGCGAGGCGGTCAACCAGACGCCAGCCGAGTTTGGCCTGGCGCGCGCTGCCGAGCTGGAAGCAAAAATTCTGGAGCTGGGGGCCGAGAATGTCGCCGCCTTTATCGGCGAGCCGTTCCAGGGCGCAGGCGGGGTGATTTTTCCGCCGGAAACCTACTGGCCCGAAATTGAACGCATCTGCCGCAAATACCAGGTGTTGCTGGTGGCCGATGAAGTGATCGGTGGCTTTGGCCGCACCGGCGAATGGTTTGCGCATCAGCATTTCGGCTTTAAACCCGATCTGATGACGCTGGCCAAAGGCTTGACCAGTGGCTACGTGCCGATGGGCGCGGTGGCCATCCAGGATCATGTGGCGCAAGCGCTGATCGAGGGCGGCGACTTCAACCATGGGCTGACCTATTCCGGGCACCCGGTGGCGGCGGCCGTTGCACTGGCGAATATCGCCATCCTGCGCGACGGCGGCGTGATCGACACGGTGAAGTCCGATACCGGTCCGTATTTTCAGAAGAGCCTGCGCGAGGCGCTGGCGGCATCGCCCATCATCGGGGAAATCCAGGGCCACGGCCTGGTGGCAGGCATGCAGTTCAGCCCGGACGCGCAGGCGCAAAAACGCTTTGAGAACGGCGGCGATATCGGCCTGATCTGCCGCGACCATTGCTTTGCCAACAATCTGATCATGCGCGCCACCGGCGACCGGATGTTGCTGTCGCCGCCGCTGGTGATCAGCCGCAGCGAAATTGATGAACTGGTCGAAAAAGCCGCGCGTTGCATCCGGCTGACGGCAGAAGGCCTCGGTTATTAAAGCGCGGCGGGGCTCAGGCCCGGACGCGACGGCAATACGGGGTAGCAAACCCGGCACGCGGGTGGGGCAAGGCGTGACCGGGCGGCTTAAATGCGCCGCCATATGCATTTAATCCGCACAACAACGGTTTTTGTTTTGGGTAGTCAATGTCGCGATCCGGCTTGTGTCCGGAATTCATTCAATAGATCTTCCTGTGGGAGTAGGGAAATGATGCGCAAGCTTTCTGGCAGTCTGGCCATATTGGCCCTCTGTTGTACGGCGCCCGCCATGGCCGCTGATTCGGTGCTCAATGTCTATAACTGGTCGGACTATATCGCCAAAGACACCATCCCGAATTTTGAAAAAGAAAACAATATCAAGGTCAAATACGACGTTTACGATAGCGACGATACCTTGCAGGCCAAATTGCTGACTGGCCGCGCTGGTTACGACATTGTGGTGCCAACCAGCAGCTATGCCGGCAAACAGATACAGGCCGGTATTTTCCAGAAGCTGGATAAATCCAAGCTCCCCAATCTTAAATATCTTGACCCCACCCTGATGGCCTTGATTGCCGGCGCTGACCCCGGCAACCAGTATCTGGTGCCGTGGGCATATGGCACGGATGGCCTCGGGTTTAACGTCACTAAGGTGCGCGCTATCCTGGGCAAAGATGTGGATCTGGCTAACTGGGATTTGCTGTTCAAACCGGAATACGCCGCAAAACTTAAATCCTGCGGTATTTCGATGCTGGATCAGGGTTCGGAAATCTTCCCCAATGTTCTTAAATACATGGGCAAGAATCCGGATAGCGTTAATCCGGCCGATTACCAGGAAGCTTTTGAATTACTCAAGAAAATCCGTCCGTATATCGGGCAGTTCAATTCGTCGGGTTATATCAATGATCTGGCCGGTGGCGATATCTGCATGGCGTTTGGTTGGTCCGGTGACGTAACCATTGCTAAACATCGCGCCAAAGAAGCCGGTAAATCCTACGAGATCGGGTATTTCATTCCGCATCAGGGCGCCGGCATCTGGTTTGACACCATGGCGATTCCGAAAGACGCCCCGCATCCGGAAGCCGCGCTCAAATGGATTAACTACATCGAAACCCCGCAAGTGCATGCCGCAATTACCAACGAGGTGTTCTATCCCAACGCCAACCTCGAAGGCAAAAAGTATGTGAAGCCGGATGTGGCCAATGATCCGGCCGTTTACCCGCCGCCTGAAGTCGCCAAAACGCTGTTCCTGATGAAGCCGCAACCGGCCGAAATCCTGCGGCTGGAAAACCGGCTCTGGGCGCAATTCAAATCAGGTCGCTAAACGCCTGATGTTTTGACGGTGCGCGGGCCATCACCGCCTGCGTACCGGTCATTCCCGCAAAACCGTAGCACCGCCGCGCAGGCGACTTCGTTGCAGAAGCTCGTCCGGGGACGTCTGCGCGCGTTATTTCCGCAATCAAGGTTAAAAGGTTGACCCCCCTATCATGAATGCAGCTCAAGCCCAGGCCCTGAACCATGCCAGCACGATATCGGACGCCGACGCGTTTGTGCGTGTGGTGGATGTGGTTAAAAAGTTCGGCGAGGCCACCGCGGTCGCCGGTGTCAATCTGAGCGTGGCGCGCAACGAACTGTTTGCGCTGCTGGGCAGTTCGGGCTGTGGCAAATCCACCTTGCTACGCATGCTGGCTGGCTTTGAAGAAGTCACGTCGGGCCGCATCATCATTGATGGCGAAGACATGGCCGCGCTGCCGCCGTACAAGCGCCCGGTGAACATGATGTTCCAGTCGTATGCCTTGTTTCCGCATATGAGCGTGGCGGCCAATGTGGCATTTGGCCTCAAGCAAGAGAAAATCGGTCCGCGTGAGATCGATGAACGCGTGGCGGATGTGCTTGAGCTGGTGCAGATGAGCAAGTACGCCAAGCGCAAGCCGTATCAGTTATCCGGCGGCCAGCAACAGCGCGTGGCGCTGGCGCGTAGCCTGGTCAAACGGCCCAAATTGCTGCTGCTGGATGAGCCGATGTCGGCGCTGGACAAGCAGATCCGCCAACGCACCCAGATCGAACTGGTCAATATTCTCGACAAGGTGGGTGTCACCTGCATGATGGTGACGCACGATCAGGAAGAAGCCATGACCATGGCGACGCGGCTGGCGGTGATGTCGGAAGGTCGCATCGTGCAGCTGGGCACGCCGCACGAAGTCTATGAGTACCCCAATACCCGCTTCAGCGCCGCCTTTATCGGCAGCACCAACCTGTTTGACGGCAACGTGACCGTCGACAATCCCGATCACATTTACGTGGAATGCGCCGCGCTGCCGCAGCCGGTGTTTATCAGCCACGGCATTACCGGCCCGCTGGGCATGCCGGTCACCTTGTCGGTGCGGCCGGAGCGCGTGCGGCTGACGCGCAGCGCACCGGAAAACGCACCCAACGTGGCGGCGGGCAAGGTCTGCAATATTGCCTATATGGGCAGCTACACGCTGTATCACGTGATGTTGGCTTCGGGCAAAAACGTGATGGCCAATGTCTCGACGCTGACCTTCGACAATGTCGACCCGCCCTCGTATGACGAAGAAGTATTCGTCAGCTGGGCGCCCGATGCCGTCACCGTGCTGACCAAGTGAGGAGGGCGACCATGACCCCGCTTTCCACACGCCTTAAACGCTATATCCCCAGCGGCCGCAGCCTGGTCATCGGCGGGCCGTATCTGTGGCTGGCGCTGTTTTTTCTGGTGCCGTTTCTGCTGGTGGTCAAGATCAGCTTTGCCGAGCAGCAACTGGGCGTGCCGCCGTACACCGAGCTGGCGCAGCTGCAAGACGGCATGGTGCATATCAATCTGCAGCTGGGGCATTACACCTTTCTGCTGTCCGACAGCCTGTATTTCGCCACCTATCTCAGCTCACTACAGATGGCGGCCATCTCCACCATCCTGTGTTTGCTGATCGGTTATCCGATGGCGTATTACATCGCGCGCAGCAATCCGGCCACCCGCAACATGCTGATGATGGCGGTGATGCTGCCGTTCTGGACCTCCTTCCTGATCCGCGTTTATGCCTGGATCGGCATTCTTAAAAACAACGGTTTGCTCAACCAGTTTCTGATGTGGGCGCACCTGGTGCGCACGCCGCTGGAGCTGTACCACACCAACACCGCCGTCTACATCGGCATGGTTTATTCCTATCTGCCGTTTCTGGTCATGCCGCTGTACGCGCATCTGGTCAAGATGGATCTGTCTTTGCTCGAAGCCGCGTATGACCTTGGCGCCAAGCCATGGAAGGTGTTCTGCCAGATCACGCTGCCGCTATCGCGCAACGGCATTATCGCCGGCTGTTTGCTGGTGTTTATCCCGGCGGTGGGCGAGTACGTCATCCCCGAACTACTGGGCGGGTCGGACACCTTGATGATCGGCCGTGTGATGTGGGACGAGTTCTTTAACAACGCAGACTGGCCGATGGCCTCGGCGGTGACGTGCGCGATGGTGCTGCTGTTGCTGGTGCCGATGGCGCTGTTCCAGCACTACCAGGCCAAGGAGTTCGAACAATGATCAAGCCCAATAAAAAACTGCAGGTGGGCACGCTGGCGGTGGGGTTCTTTTTTCTGTATGCGCCCATCCTTAGCCTGATCGTGTACTCGTTTAACGACAGCCAGTTGGTGACCATCTGGTCGAAAGTGTCCTTGCGCTGGTACTACGCGCTGGCGCAAGACGATGAACTGATCAATGCCGCGTGGCTGTCGCTCAAGATTGGCTTGCTGACCGCATTTGCCTCGGTGGCCATCGGCACCTGGGCGGGCTTTGTGCTGGCGCGCATGGGGCGGTTCCGCGGCTTTACCTTGTACAGCGCCATGATCAATGCGCCGCTGGTGATCCCGGAAGTCATCCAGGGTATTTCGCTGCTGTTGCTGTTTGTCGAAATGGGCAAGGTGCTGGGTTGGCCGGCCGAACGCGGCGTGTTCACCATCTGGATTGGTCACGTCATGTTATGCGTCAGCTACGTCGCCATCATCGTGCAAAGCCGGATCCGTGAACTGGACACCGCGCTGGAAGACGCCGCCATGGACCTTGGCGCCACGCCGTTCCGGGTGTTCTTTGTCATCACGCTGCCGCTGATTTCGCAAGCGCTGATCTCGGGTTGGCTGCTGTCGTTCACCTTGTCGATCGACGATCTGGTGCTGTCGGCCTTCTTGTCCGGGCCAGGCTCGACCACCTTGCCGCTGGTGGTATTCAGCCGCGTACGGCTGGGCCTTAACCCCGAAATGAATGCGCTGGCCACCCTGTTTATCGGCCTGGTCACCGTGGGTGTGATCGCCGCCAATTACTTTATGCAACGTGCTGAAGCGCGCCGCGCCATGCCCGCCAGTTAAGCAAGCGTCGTACGGAATCTGAAAGTAGATACAGCTGTTTGAGTAGTTTTTATCGGGGTGCAATTTCAACCATTGGGATGACGAAAATGCGCAAGAAGATCTTATGTACCTTGCTGGCCGGCTTGACCGTGTCCGGGGCGGCGCTGGCGGCGCCGAAACAGAGCGATATCGACGCCCTCAAGGCGCAGGTAAACGCGCTGCAAAAGCAGATTCAGCAACTGGAAGCCCAACAGGCCACACAAGCCGCCGCTCCGGCACCGGCTGCCGTGCCTGCTGCATCGGCCAGCACCACGCCGCCGCTGTCACCAGAAGACGTGGAATCGATGAAGCAATCGATTGCGCAATTGCAACTCAAGGTCGATAGCCTGGATACCACGGTTAATGAAGGCGGCCTGGCGGGCTTGTCCATCACCGGCTACATGGACCCGGTGTACATGTACAACAACAACGACCATGCCGGTTCGTTCAGCTTTGTAAATCACAACGGCGCGTACAACTACGACGGCAGCACCTTTGGCGATGTGTATCTGGATATCAAAAAGACCTTTGGTTCCGGTTCGCTGGCCCCGAGCGCCGAGATTTCCATCATGCCTAACCGTGGCAATGGCGCCACCCTGCTGGCCACGGATGATGGCTCCAACAGCTTTATGAACATCATCAACACCGCGGTGGCCACCATTCCGCTGGATACCAGCAGCAGCTTTGTGGTCGGCCTGATGAGCAGCTTTGGCGGCTATGAATATCAGCTGTCGACGCTGATGCCGACGCTGACGCACAACCTGCTGTATGACTTCTCCGATCCGGGCAGCTACACCGGCGTGGGCTACAACTATTCCACCGGCAACTTTGCCTGGAAGTTCATGCTGGCCAACGAGCAATACCGCACCAAGGGCGCCAGCACCCAGACCGACACCAATGCCGATACCGGCCAGGCCGTGTTCCATAGCAACAGCACGCCGACCTTTACCACGCGTCTGGATTACACCTGGTCGTCGTCGATTGATCTGGGCTGGTCCGCCAACATCGGCCGCCAGACTCTGGCCACCGGCAGCACGTGTGCGGGCGGTTATGGTTACCAGTGCACCAGCGGCTCGCCGTATAGCAAATATCTGTTTACTGAAGCCGATATGACCTACACCTGGGCCGACACCACCATCAATGCTGAAGTGGACTACGGCCGCCAGGACAGCGCCGCTTATAACGGTGGCACGGCAGTCTGGTATGGCGTGTCGTTGCTGGGCCTGCAAAAGTGGCATAGCGATGCCGGTTCGTTTGGCACCGCGCTGCGCTTTGACTACCTGAACGACAGCAAGAACGGCGGCGGTGGCGGCGGTATCGTGCTGGCCGACGGCGGTCTGGATGGGCATAACGGCTTTGGTATCAGCCAGGAATGCGCCGCCAACAGCGAAAACGCCGGTATGGATTGCAAAGGTGCCAATCGCAGCGATATCGCGTTCGACCTGATCTGGTATCTGACCGACCAGGCCACGCTGAAGCTGGAATACCGCCATGACATGGCGTCGGAAAGCGTGTTTGTGCGCAACGATGGCACTTACAGCAAGCACAACGACCTGTTCGGCACGCAGTTTATCTACGCGTTCTAAGTCATCACCGCAGGCCACCCCGGCCGGCCAGGCTGGCCGGGGTTCACCGAAAGGTTCACCGGATCTGAATGCAATGCATATCGAACAAATCGAACACATCGACAGCTGGTACGCGGCTACAGCCAACGACCGCACGCGGCACCCGGAACTGACCGGCGCGGTTGCTTGCGATGTGGTGGTGGTCGGGGCCGGGCTGACCGGCTTGCATGCGGCGCTGAACCTGGCCGAGCGTGGCCTCAAGGTGGTGGTGCTGGAAGCCGCCCGCGTGGGCTGGGCCGCCAGCGGCCGCAATGGCGGGCAAGTGATCAACGGCTTTGCTTGCGGCATGGATACGTTTGAATCCGAACTGCCCCAAGCGGACCTGCAGCGCGTGTTCGATATGGGTATCGAGGCCAATGACATCCTGCGCCAACGCATTGCCCTGCACGCCATCGATTGTGATTACCGCGCCGGTTATCTGACCGCCGCCAACAAGCCGGCGCATGTCAAAGAGCTTAAAGCCTGGCGCGACGAGGCCGCGCAACGCTGGGGCTATCAAGATCTGCGTTGGGTGGAACGCGCCGATCTGCCCGCCTATGTGCAATCCGATCGCTATGCCGGCGGTCTGTTTGATCCGAACAGTGGCCACCTGCATCCACTCAATTACACCTTGGGGCTGGCACGCGCTGCCGTCGCCGCCGGGGTACAGATTTATGAACACAGCCTGGTCACGGAAATGCGCCAGGGTCCGCCGCACATCCTGAAAACGGCGCAGGGCCAGGTAGAAGCGCAATTTGTGGTGCTGGCCTGCAATGCCTTTATTGAACATTTATCGCCCGCGCTCAATCGCAAGATCATGCCGGTGGGCACATACGTGATTACCACCGAGCCCATCGCACCGGTGCGCTTTGCGGCCTTGATGCCGGCGGGTGCGGCAATTTGCGACAGCCGGTTTGTGCTCGATTATTTCCGGCCCACGCCGGACGGCCGCGTGTTGTGGGGCGGCAAGGTCAGTTATTCGACGCTGGCGCCGTCCAACCTGGCGCAAGCGATGCGGGCCGATATGTTGAAGACGTTTCCGCAGCTGGCCGACGTCAAGATCAGCCACGCATGGGGCGGCATGGTGGACATCACCATGAACCGCGCCCCGCATTTTGGCCGTCTGGCCAACACGATTTATTTTGCTCAGGGCTTCTCCGGGCATGGCGTCAATGTGAGCGGGCTGGCGGGCAAGCTGATGGCCGAAGCCATCGCCGGCCAGGCCGAGCGCTTTGATATTTTCAGCAAGATTGGCCACCACGATTTTCCGGGCGGCGATCTGTTGCGCACTCCTTCGCTGGTACTGGCCATGGCCTGGTACCGGCTTAAAGATCTGGTTTAAACCCTGCGCCAGCGACCAAGGAAACAAACGATGTCCCAAACCAAAGACTTTGCATATTGGCGCCACCTGGCAGAAGGCCTGCAGATTGAAGGCCGCGCCTTTATCGACGGCGTATTTACCGCCGCAGCCAGTGGTAAGACCTTCGACTGCATCAGCCCGATTGACGGCAAGTTACTGACGCAGGTGGCGTGGTGCGGCGAGGCCGATGTCGACCAGACGGTAGCGATTGCGCGCCAGCGGTTTGAGAGCGGCGTCTGGTCGGATCTGAATCCGCGCCAGCGCAAAGAAATCATGCTGCGCTGGGCCGCGCTGATTCGCGAACACGCCGACGAAATCGCGCTGCTGGAAACGCTGGACGCGGGCAAACCCATAGGCGACACCACCACGGTGGACGTACCTGGCGCGGCGTATACGGTGCAGTGGTACGCCGAGGCCATCGATAAAGTCGGCGGCGAAGTCGCCCCGGTGGACCACCATCTGGTTGGCCTGGTGACGCGGCAGCCGATCGGCGTGGTGGCGGCGGTGGTGCCATGGAATTTCCCCATCCTGATGGCGGCGTGGAAGTTTGGCCCGGCGCTGGCGGCGGGTAATTCAGTGATCTTGAAGCCGTCGGAAAAATCGCCGTTGTCGGCCCTGCGCGTGGCGCAGCTGGCGCTGGAGGCGGGCATACCGGCCGGTGTATTCAATGTGCTGCCAGGCTTTGGCGATACCGGCAAATTGCTGGCGCTGCATATGGATGTGGATTGTCTGGCCTTTACCGGCTCGACCTTTGTCGGCAAGCAATTGATGCAGCACAGCGGGCAATCCAACCTGAAGCGGGTGTGGCTGGAACTGGGTGGCAAGTCACCGAATATCGTGATGCCCGACTGCCCCGACATGGCCCGCGCCGCGCGCTCGGCCGCAGGCGCCATCTTTTACAACATGGGTGAGATGTGCACGGCGGGCTCACGGTTGTTGGTGCATCGCTCGATCAAGGATGAATTCATCAAGGCGCTGATCGCCGAAGCTGCGGCGTACAAACCGGGCAATCCGCTGGATCCGGCTACGTCGATGGGCGCGATTGTGGATCACATCCAGCTGGAGCGGGTGATGAGCTATATCGAAACCGGCAAGGGCGAGGCGACGCTGTTATTGGGCGGCGGCCGCACGCTGACGGAGACGGGTGGCTATTACATCGAGCCGACCATCTTCGACGTAGCCAGCCAGGATGCGCGCGTGGCGGCGGAGGAGATTTTCGGGCCGGTGTTGTCGGTGATTACGTTTGACACGCTGGATGAGGCAATTGCCTTGGCGAATGCCAGCGAATACGGTCTGGCCGCGGCCATCTGGACCGCCGACCTGACCACCGCACACGAGGCCGCCCGGCGGCTGCGGGCAGGGACGGTGTGGGTGAATTGTTATGACGAAGGCGGGGATATGAATTTTCCGTTTGGCGGGTTCAAGCAATCGGGCAATGGGCGGGATAAGTCTTTGCATGCGTTGGATAAGTACACGGAGTTGAAGTCGACGTTGGTGCGGTTGCGGTAAGGGAGGGGGCATGCAGCGCGGGTTTTGCTGTTGGGGTGGTGTCGAACAAACCTTTAACTGCTTAGCCTGCGGCGCATGTTTTGGTGTTCAGCTTGCGCTGAACAAACCTTTA